>NZ_JBEPOQ010000007.1:0-186692 GCF_040546915.1 Cellulosimicrobium sp. 4261 | reverse complement strand
CAGCACCGCCCCCGGCCCCGACCGCACCACCGCCTCCACGGCATCCGCAGCCAGCACCGCCAACCGCTCCGCCGGAGCGATCACGACCTCCATCAGACCCTCGCCTCCTCGCGCACCGTCCGGTGCTCCACCGCGACGACGTCGCCCGTCTCGACCGAGCGGTACGCCGCGTCGATCACGGCGAGCGACGCGCGCGCCTCCTCGATCGCGTAGTCCGGCCGTCGGCCGGCCAGCACCGCCCCGACCACGTGCCGCAGGTACGCCGCGGCGGCGACCTGGCCCGCGTCGGCGGCGATCGCCGTGCGCCCGTCCACGCCGAACCGCGCGACGGCCGGGGCGTCGTCGTCCGCGACGGCGTGGCCGTGCGACCCGAGCAGCCGGACCGACGACGTGGTGGGCGTGCCGCCGGGCGCGAACGGGACGCGCCCGAGCGTGACGGTCGCGGTCACGCCGCGCTCCAGCTCGAGCGTGACGACCGCCGTGTCCTCGACCCCGGCCTCGCGGTGCGGCTCCAGGAAGAGCGACCCCGCGAACGCGTGCACCTCGAGGGTCCGCAGGCCCGTGAGGTGGTGCGCCGCGTCGGCGCAGTAGCCGAGGAAGTTCAGCAGCTCGCCGCCCCCCGAGAGGGCGCGGTCCACGACCAGCTCCGGGCGTTCGACCGACGTCGCGAGGTGCGCCCCCGAGGCGAGGAGCTCGAGGTCCAGGTGGCGCGGCAGGCCCACGTGGCCGGCGTCGACCCACGCGCGCAGGCGGCGCAGCGCGGGCGCCTGCGTGCGGTTCACGACGGCGCACGTCCGGCCCGTGCGGGCGGCGACCGAGACGAGGTGGTCGGCGTCGGCGAGGGTCGTCGCGACGGGCTTGTCGACGAGCACGTCGAGCCCCGCCTCCAGCAGCGCGGCCGCGAGGCGGGCGTGCCGGGTCGGCTCGGCGCACACGACGACCAGGTCGACCGCGCTGCCCAGGGCCTCCGCGGCGGCCGTCACGTCGGCGACCTCGGCGTACGGCAACCCGGCGCGCTCGGCGACGGCGCGCGAGTCGTCGCGCACCCAGCCGGGCGCGTCCGCCTCCTCGACGACGCCGACGAGCTCGACGCGGTCGTCGGCGCCGAGGATCCGCAGGTAGTCGGCCGCGTGGCGCACGGCCGACGCGAACGCGACGCGCAGGGTCGCGCTCATGCCGCCACCCCCGCGGTCGCGTAGCCGGGGACGTCGGCGACGCGCTCGCGCCGCCCGGAGACGAGCGAGCGCTGCGCCGCGAGCGCGGTCGCGAGCGCCGCCCGCACCTGCGGCGTCGTGACGACGGGCGCCGCGTCGCCGCGCACCACGTCGAGCCAGTGCGCGAGCTGGAGCCCCAGCGCGCCCTCGACGGAGACGGGCGGGGCGGTCGTGGCGTCGGAGTGCAGGCCGTCCTCCTCGGTGGTCGAGTGCGCGAGCGTCCCCTCGGTCCCCACGAGCACGACCCGCCGCACGAGCTCGCCGCGGCGGCGCAGCGCGTAGCAGAGCTCGAGCGTCGCGAGCGCGCCCGACGCCGTGCGGAGCTGCACGTGGAACGAGTCGGGCGACTCCATGTCGGGCGAGAACGTGCGGAAGCCGCGCGCGAAGACCTCGACGGGCTCGTCGTCGAGCAGCCACGTCGCGGCGTCCATGATGTGAGTGCCGTTGTGCACGGGGTGGCCGCCCGAGAGCTTCGGGTCGAGCTGCCAGCCGCGCCACCCGGCGGGCCACGCGTGGCCCGTGTACCAGGAGATGTGCGCGAGCCGCGGGGTGCCGATCTCGCCTCGGCGGGCCGCGGCGGCGAGCGCCGTCACGGCGGGCTGGAAGCGCACGGTCTGCCCGACGACGAGCGTCGTGCCCCGGCCCTCGGTCGCCGCGACCATGGCGTCGAGCTCGGGCAGCGACAGCGCCGCCGGCTTCTCGACCTGGACGTGCTTGCCGGCCTCGCCCGCGGCGATCGTGTCGCGCGCGTGCGTCGGGGTCGCGGTGACGACGTCCACGGCGTGCACGGCGTCGTCCGCGAGGGCGTCGTCGAGGGACGTGGTCGCCCGGGCTCCGGGGACGAGCGCCGCGAGCGCGCGGGTGCGCTCGAGGTCGTGCCCGACGACCCAGCGCACGTCCGCGCCGTCGAGCGCCGCGAGCGCGGTGAGGTGCTCGCGGGCGAACGCCCCGATCCCCACGACGGCGATCCCGACGGGGGGGCGGCTCGACGCTCGCCCGGCCGGGGGGAGGTGCTGAGGACTCACGCCGTCGTCACCCCGAGGGCCCGGTCGATCGGCTGGTAGTGCGAGGCGACGGCGTCGCGGAACGCCTCGACGTCGCCGGCCTCGGCGGCGTCGAGCATCGCGCCGTGCGCGCGCGCGGTCTGGTCGAGGTCGGCGGCGACGGAGAGCCCGAGCTTGGGGATCACGGCGGTGTGCACGTCCCAGAACGCGGCGACGAGCTGCCCGACGAGCGAGTTGTCGAGCCGCGCGAGGAGGCCGGTGTGGAACGCCCGGTCCTGGGTGGGGAACGACAGGCCCTGCGACGCCGCGGCGACCATCTCGTCGACGAGGGCGTGCAGCTCCGGGTTCGACGTGCCGGCGAGGCTCGCGACGATGCGCTCGGCCATGGCGAGGTCGAGGGCCTGGCGCACCTCGACGACGTCGCGCAGCGCCCGCAGGTCGTCGCCGGGGGAGAGCACGCCGCGGAAGACGAGCGCCTCGACGAGCGCATCGAGCGACATGCTGCCGACGAACGTGCCGTGCCCGTGCCGGACCTCGACGATGTCGAGGGTCGACAGGGTGCGGATCGCCTCGCGCACGCTCGACCGGGAGACGCCGAGGTGCTCGCACAGCTCGGCCTCGGTGGGGAGCGGGTCGCCCGGGCGCAGCCCTTCGCCGAGGATGAAGTCCTTGATCCGGTCGGCGGTGGTGGTCCGCCGCGGTGCGGTCGCACCGGTGCTGCCGGCTCTGGAGGCGTCGAGCGTCGCGAAGCTCCTCCGCCGTGGTGTCGCCATCTTGACCCCTTCGGTTTCTGGTCCTAGTGTCATGCTACACAACGTCAGACATCAGACATCTTCTCTCCGGAAGAGTGTCGGTCTCATGTCAGGAGAACCAATGAAGCTTCACGTCAGCTCACCTCCCCGTCGCCGGGGAGTCGCTGCGGTCGCCGCGGGCGTCGTGCTCGCGCTCGGCCTCGCAGCGTGCTCGGGTGGCGACGCCGCACAGGACGACCCGACCGAGGGCACCGCCGCCCAGGGCGAGATCGACCAGGACGCCGTGATCGAGGCGGGCATCTCGTACTCCCTCTCCGGTGGCTTCGACCCGATGATCACCACCGGTGCCGTGACAGTAGCCGCGAACTGGCACGTCTTCGAGGGGCTCACCGAGCTCGACCCTGCGACGCGCGAGGTCTACGCGGCGCTCGGCACCGAGCTCCCGGCGCAGGTCGACGACACCCACTACGAGGTGGACATCCGCGAGGGCGCGGTCTTCCACGACGGCACCCCCGTCACCGTCGACGACGTCGTCTTCAGCTTCGAGCGCGTGCTCGACCCGGCGAGCGAGTCGCTCTACGCCGGATTCATCGACTTCATCGAGTCCGTCACCCCGGTCGACGACGACACGGTCTCGATCAACCTCAAGTACCCGTTCAGCCTCGTCCCCGAGCGCGTGTCGGTCGTCAAGATCGTCCCGAAGGCGCTCGTCGAGTCCGACTACGAGGCCTTCAACGCCCTCCCCGTCGGGACCGGCCCGTTCAAGATGACCCAGGCGACGCCCGACGACAAGATCACGTTCGAGCGGTTCGACGACTACAACGGCCGTCGCCCCGCGCTGGCCGCCGGTCTCGTGTGGAACCTGCTGTCCGACCCGGCCGCGCGCGTCACCGCGATGAGCTCCGGCACGGTCAGCGCGATCGAGGACGTCCCCTACATCGACGTCCCGACGCTCGAGGGCGCCGTGGACGTGGAGTCGGTCCAGTCGTTCGGCACGCTCTTCATGATGTTCAACACCGACCTGCCCCCGTTCGACGACGTCCGCGTGCGCCAGGCGTTCTTCTACGCCCTCGACATGGACAAGATCATCGACAACGGGCTCCTCGGCAACGGTGCCGCGGCCACGAGCTTCCTGCCGCAGAGCCACCCGAACTACCACGAGGCGTCGACCGTCTACTCGTACGACCCGGAGAAGGCGAAGTCGCTGCTCGCCGAGGCCGGCGTGAGCGACCTGTCCATCACCCTCATGACGACGGACACCGGCTGGGTCGCGGACATCGCCCCGCTCATCAAGGAGAACCTCGACGCGATCGGCGTCGACACGACGCTCGACATCGGCCAGTCCGGCGGCCAGTACACCAAGGTGGACAACGGTGACCTGCAGGTCATGGTGGCGCCCGGCGACCCGTCCGTCTTCGGCAACGACCCCGACCTGCTCATGCGCTGGTGGTACGGCGACAACGTCTGGTCGCAGTCGCGCTACCGCTGGAACGACGACCCGAAGTTCGCTGAGCTCCAGTCGATCCTCGACGCCGCCGTCCGCACGTCGGGCGACGAGCAGCAGGAGCTGTGGGACCAGGCGTTCGACCTGATCTCCACCGAGGTGCCGCTGTACCCGCTGCTGCACCGCAAGCTCCCCACCGCCTGGGACGGCGAGAGCCTCTCCGGCTTCAAGCCGCTGCCGATCACCGGGCTGTCGTTCCTCGACGCCGGCCTCGTCAAGTAGCAAGCCGGCTCGACGCCGGCGCCGACCGACCCCGGGCCCCCTCGCCCCGCCCCCTTCGGGCGAGGGGGCCCGGCACCCGCACGGCACCCAGAACGGACAGACCATGCACCGCACCCCCGACGCACCAGGAGGCCGACCGTGAGCGCACTGCTGCGGCTCGTCGGACGCCGCCTCCTGCAGCTGCCGATCATGATCCTCGGCATCACGTTCCTCGTGTTCCTCGTGATGTCGTTCTCGCAGGTCGACCCCGCGATCCAGGCCCTCGGCGAGGGCGCCTCGGTCGAGGCGCGCGAGGCGTACCGCGAGGCCAACGGGCTCAACGACCCGCTCCTCGTCCGGTACGTCGCGTTCCTCGGCGGCCTCCTGCACGGGGACCTCGGCACGTTCAGCGCACGTCAGGTGCCCGTCGCCGACGAGGTCGCGCGCGCCCTGCCGATCACCCTGCAGCTCACGCTCATGGGCCTCGTCATCGCCGTCGTCGCCGCGCTCGTCATGGGCATCCTCGCGGCGCTCTACCGCGACCGCTGGCCCGACAAGGCGATCCGCGTCGTGTCCGTCGCGTCCCTCGCGACGCCGTCGTTCTGGCTCGCGGTGCTGCTCATCCAGGTCGTCACCCTGAGCGCCGGGTGGCTGCCCGCGAGCGGGCCCCTGCCCGACCCGTCCGAGGACCTCGGCGGCTACCTCGCGCGCATGGCGCTGCCCGCGCTCGCGCTCGCGATCCCCGTCGTCGGCCAGCTCACGCGCGTCGTGCGCACGTCCGTCGTCGAGGAGCTCGACAAGGACTACGTCCGCACCGCGATCGGCGCCGGCATCCCGCGCCACGTCGTCGTCGGGCGCAACGTGCTGCGCAACGCGCTCATCACCCCGATCACGGTCCTCGGCCTGCGCGTCGGCTACCTCATCGGCGGCGCCGTCGTCATCGAGATCATCTTCGCGCTGCCCGGCATGGGCACGCTCATCCTCAACGGCGTCACCAACAACGAGCCCAACCTCGTGCAGGGCGTGACCCTCACCGTGGCGCTCGCGTTCGTGCTCATCAACATCGTGGTCGACATGCTCTACGTGCTCGTCAACCCGCGGATCAGGACGGTGTGACGTGCGTCGACAGCTCACCGAACGACTCTCGACCCCCGGGCTGCGCCTGCGTGCGCTGCCCCTCGGGTCCAAGATCTCCCTCGCGTTCGTGCTCCTCGTGGCGCTCGCGGCGGTCTTCGCGCCGCTCGTCGCGAGCCACGACCCGCTCGCCACCGGCACCCCCGTCCAGCCTCCGGGCGCGGAGAGCTGGTTCGGCACGGACCGGCAGGGCCGCGACATCTTCTCCCGCGTCGTCTACGGCGCGCGGTACTCGCTCGTCATCGGCCTCGGGGCCACCGCGATCGCGCTCGCCGCGGCCGCCGTGCTCGGCGCCGTCGCCGCGACGGCCCGCAAGAGCGTCTCCGAGACCCTCATGCGCGTGCTCGACATCATCATGTCGTTCCCCGGCATCGCGCTGGCCGCCGTGTTCGTCTCCGTCTTCGGCCGCTCGCTGCCCGTGCTCGTCCTGACGATCGCGTTCCTCTACACGCCGCAGCTCACGCGCGTCGTGCGGGCCAACATCCTCGACCAGTACGGCGAGGACTACGTCGCCGCCACCCGGGTCATGGGCGCGCGCACGGCCTGGATCCTCGCGAAGCACGTCGCCCGCAACTGCGCGGCGCCCGTGCTGGTGTTCACCACGGTGCTCGTGGCCGACGCGATCGTCTTCGAGGCGTCGCTGTCCTTCATCCAGGCGGGCGTGCCCGACCCGGAGCCCTCGTGGGGCAACATCATCGCCGCGGGTCGCGACCTCGTCATGGGCGGCTACTGGTGGGCGACGTTCTTCCCCGGCCTGGCCATCATGCTCACCGTCCTGTGCCTCAACATCCTGTCCGAGGGCATGACGGACGCGATGGTCGCCGCCCCGCGGGCGACGCGCGCCACCCCGGCGAAGGCCGTCGCGACCGACTCCGACGACGCGGCCGTCGCCGCGGAGCTCACCGCGATGGACGCCGACGAGCCGGTCGAGACACCGGACGAGGCGCGCCTCGCCGAGTCCGAGCCGGTCGTGCCGGACGTCGAGCCGGAGGTCACGCACGTCGGGCGGGCCGTGCCCCTCGCCACGCGCCTCGCCACGCTGCGCGCGGCCGAGTCGGCCCGCACCGACCGTCCCGTGTACGACGGCGACGCCGAGCCCCTGCTCGAGGTGCGCAACCTGTCCATCCGGTTCCCGCGCCACGGCGACGTCGCGGTCGTGGACGACGTCTCGTTCTCGGTCCGCCCGGGCGAGACCATGGCGCTGGTCGGCGAGTCCGGCTGCGGCAAGTCGATCACGTCGCTCGCCGTCATGGGCCTGCTGGACCCCTCGGCGCAGATCAGCGGCGAGATCCGCTACGACGGCAAGGACCTGCTCGCGATGGGCAACCGCGAGCGCGCGTCGCTGCGCGGCACCGAGATCGCGATGATCTACCAGGACGCGCTGAGCTCGCTCAACCCGTCGATGCTCATCCGTGCGCAGATGAAGCAGCTCACGCGCCGCGGCGGGACCCGCACGGCCGAGGAGCTCCTGGAGCTCGTGGGCCTCGACCCGGAGCGGACGCTCAAGAGCTACCCGCACGAGCTCTCGGGCGGGCAGCGCCAGCGCGTGCTCATCGCCATGGCCCTCACGCGCGACCCGAAGCTGGTCATCGCGGACGAGCCGACGACGGCGCTCGACGTCACCGTCCAGGCCCAGGTCGTCGCGCTGCTCGACGAGCTGCGCGTCAAGCTCGGCTTCGCGATGGTGTTCGTCAGCCACGACCTCGCGCTCGTCGCGCAGATCGCGCACCGCATCACGGTCATGTACGCGGGCCAGGTCGTCGAGCAGGCGCCGACGAGCGAGCTGCTCACCGACCCCCGCCACGAGTACACGCAGGGCCTGCTCGGCGCGGTGCTCTCGATCGAGCAGCGCTCCACGCGCCTGCACCAGATCCCCGGCACCGTCCCGTCACCGCGCGACTTCCCGACGGGCGACCGGTTCGCGCCGCGCTCGTCGCGCCCCGACCGCGGCCTCGACGTGCGGCCCGTGCTGCGCGCCGTGGACGCCGACGGGCAGCACCTCGTCGCGATGCCGCCGGACGAGCCGGTCGGCGCCGTCGCGGGCGGTGGCCCCGCCCCGATCACCACCGGAGGGACGCGATGAGCGCCACCGATCAGACCCCGCCCGCCGCGGAGCGGGGGTCCGCGACCGACCACGACACCCCCGTCGTCGAGCTGCGCGGCGTGCACGTCGTCTTCAAGGCCCGCACGGGCACGCTCTTCAAGGCCACCCGCGTGCACGCCGTGAACGACGTCAGCGTCGCGGTGCGTCGCGGCAGCACGCTCGGGATCGTCGGCGAGTCCGGCTCGGGCAAGTCGACCATGGCGAAGGTGCTCGTCGGGCTGCAGGCCCCGACGTCCGGCGAGATCCGCTTCCGCGGGCAGCCGGTGGACACGTACACGACGCGCGTGCGGCGCGAGGTCGGGCGGGTGGTGTCCGTCGTCTTCCAGGACCCGGCCACCGCGCTCAACGCCCGCATGCGCGTGCGGGACGCGCTGCGCGACCCGCTCGACGTGCACCGCGTCGGCGACGCCGCGTCGCGCGAGGCGCGCGTCCGCGAGCTCGTGCACCTCGTCGGGCTGCCCGAGTCGGCGCTCGACGCGCTGCCCGGCCAGCTCTCCGGCGGGCAGCGGCAGCGCGTCGCGATCGCGCGCGCCCTCGCGCTCTCGCCCGACGTGATCGTCGCCGACGAGCCCACGTCCGCGCTCGACGTGTCCGTGCGCGCCCAGATCCTCAACCTGCTCGCCGACCTCAAGGCCACGCTCGACCTGGGGATGGTCTTCATCTCGCACGACATCCAGACGGTGCGCCACGTCTCCGACGAGATCGTCGTCATGCAGGGCGGCCGCATCGTCGAGTCGGGCCCGGCCGCGCGCGTGCTCGACGACCCCCAGGACGACTACACCCGCACGCTGCTCGCGGCGGCGCCCGCCCTCCTGTGAGCGGCGCCGCGCCCCTCGCGACGCGGGGCACCACCCAGACCGAACCATCGCTGAACCCAGAACCGGAGCTCCTCGTGACCACCCCCTTCCGCGGGATCGTCCCGCCCGTCCTCACCCCGCTCACGACCGAGGGCGAGGTCGACGTCGCGTCCCTCGAGCGTCTCGTGGACCACCTCGTCACCGAGGGCGTGCACGGGCTGTTCGTGCTCGGGTCGACCGGCGAGGTCGCCTACCTCACCGACGCGCAGCGCGACGTCGTCGTGCGGACCGTCGTGCGCGCGGCCGCCGGTCGCGTGCCGGTCATGGGCGGCGCCATCGACCTGACGACGGCGCGCGTCGTCGAGCAGGCGAAGGCGCTCGTGGCGGGCGGGGTGGACGCGGTCGTCGCGACGGCCCCCGTCTACGCGCTCAACGACCTCGACGAGATCGAGCGCCACCTGCGCGCCGTCGCGGCCGCCGTGGACGTGCCGCTGTTCGCGTACGACATCCCGGTGCGCGTGCGGACGAAGCTGCCCGCGGACCTGCTCGTCCGGCTCGGCACCGAGGGTGTCCTCGCGGGCGTCAAGGACTCGTCGGGCGACGACGTCGCGTTCCGCCGCCTCGTCGCCGCCAACGCGGCGGCCGGCTCGCCCCTCGTGCTCTTCACGGGGCACGAGGTCGTGGTCGACGGGATGCTGCTGCTCGGCGCCGACGGCGTCGTGCCCGGCCTCGCGAACGTCGACGCGGGCGGGTACGTGCGCCTGTGGGACCTCGCCCAGGCCGGGAAGTGGGACGATGCCCGGGTGGAGCAGGACCGTATCGCCGCGCTGTTCGAGATCGTGTTCCAGGCCCGCGGCCGCTCGGGCGACGCCGCGGGCGTCGGGGCGTTCAAGGTGTCCGCGCAGCGCCAGGGGCTCATCGAGACCGCGACGCTCGCGTACCCCGTCGAGCCGCTCGCGGACGACGTCGTCGCGCGCGTCGAGGAGATCACGCGCGCCGCGGGGCTCCTGCGTGGCTGACGCCTCCCCGGTCGCCGCGGCGCCGACGGTCGCCGCGGCGCCGACGGTCGTCGTCGGCGTCGACCTCGGCGGCACCAAGACGGCCGCGGCGACCGTCGCGGCCGACGGGACCCTCGGTCCCGTGCTCGCCGTGCCGACCCCGGCCGCGGGCGGCCCCGACGCGGTGCTCGACGCCGTCGCCGGGGTCGTGCGCGAGGTCGTCGCCGCGCTGCCGGGCGCGGCGCGCCTGCGCGCGCTCGGGGTCGGCACGGCCGGCGTGGTCGACGTCGGTCGCGGCGTGATCGTCTCCGCGACCGACACCCTGCCCGGCTGGCCCGGGACCGACGTCGCGGGCGGCCTGCGCCGCCGGCTCGCCGACCTCGCTGAGGTCCCCGACCTGCCCGTGTTCGTCGAGAACGACGTCGACGCGCACGCCGCCGGCGAGGTGTGGCGCGGCGCCGCCGCCGGCGCGCGCAGCGCGCTGCTCGTCGCCGTCGGGACCGGCGTGGGGGGCGCCGTCGTGCTCGACGGGCGTCCCCTGCGCGGCGCGCACCACGTCGCGGGGGAGCTGGGACACGTGCCGGTCCCCGGTGCGGAGCTGCTGCGCTGCCCGTGCGGACGCACCGGCCACCTGGAGGCGATCGGGGCGGGCCCGGCCGTCCACCGCCGCTACCTCGCGCTCGGCGGGGACGCGACCAGCCCCGACACGCGCGACGTCGTCGCCCGGGCCGACGCGGGCGACGAGCTCGCGGCCTCGGTCGTGCGCGACGCCGCCCGCGCCGTGGGCCGCGCCGTCGCCGGGGTCGTCACCGTGCTCGACCCGGAGGTGGTCGTCGTCGGCGGCGGCATGGCCGGCGCGGGCGACCTGTGGTGGTCCGCGCTCGAGGACGCGCTGCGCGCGGAGGTCGTCGACGTGCTCGCCGACCTGCCGCTGCGGCCCGCCGCGCTCGGGAACGTCGCGGCGGTCGTCGGCGCGGCGCGCGGCGCGTGGAACCTGCTGGACGACCGCACGACCGACGGAGGGGCGCGATGAGCGCGGAGCAGCACGACCGGACCCCCTGGACGCGCGAGCGCGTCCTCGACGCGATGCGCGGACGCCTCACCGTGTCCTGCCAGGCCTACCCCGGCGAGCCCCTGCGCGACCCGCGCACGACCGCGCAGATGGCGCGCGCCGTCGTCGCCGGGGGCGCGGCCGCCGTCCGCGTGCAGGGCCTGGACGACGTCGCGGCCGTCGTCGCGGCGGTCGACGTGCCCGTCGTCGGGCTGTGGAAGGACGGCGACGGCGGCGTCTTCATCACCCCGACCCTCCGCCACGCCGTCGCGGTCGCGGACGCGGGCGCGCACGTCGTCGCGCTCGACGGCACGCGCCGGCCCCGCCCCGACGGACTCACGCTCGCCGAGACCGTCGCGCGCCTGCGCGAGACGACCGACGCGCTCGTCATGGCGGACTGCGGGTCGCTCGACGACGCGCTCGCCGCCCAGGACGCGGGCGTCGACCTGCTCGGCACGACCCTCTCCGGCTACACCGGCGAGCGGCCCCGGACCGACGGTCCGGACCTCGCGCTCGTCGACGAGATGGTCGCCGCCTGCACCCTCCCGGTCGTCGTCGAGGGTCGCGTGCACACCCCCGCCCAGGCCGCGGAAGCGATGGCGCACGGCGCGTTCGCCGTGTGCGTGGGCACCGCGATCACCCACCCCACGACCCTCACCTCCTGGTTCGTCGACGCGGTGGCGCCGCCCGTCTGACGCGGTGCGGCAACAGGTCTCCTCGAGGCGGCCGGGCAGGATCTCCGTCGAGGCGCCCTCGGCCCCACGGCCGGTGTGCACGCCAGGTCAATCCTGTGTGTGCTGCTGTCCCGAGCCTACGACGACGCAGGATGACCGCGCCCGACGCCTTCGGGGGTCGAGTACTGGCCTTCTGGCGTCTGGTACCCGAAATACGCACCCAGCGCGCGGGACCTTCGGCACTGGGGTCAGGATCGCGAACGCAGAATCCTGAGAGCATCGACGACGATCGGAGCCCTCATGAATCGTCTGGTGATCCTCGGGGCCGGCACCGCGGGAACGATGGCGGCCAACCGTCTACGTCGCCGCCTGCCGCGCGACTGGTCCGTCACGGTCGTCGACCGCGACGACATGCATCTGTACCAGCCGGGCCTGTTGTTTCTGCCGTTCGGGGTCTACGAGCCGCACGACCTGCTGCGGCCGCGTGATCGCTTCTTGCGCGACGTCGAGCTCGTCCTCGCCGAGGTCGAGCGCGTCGACGCCGACGCCTCGCACGTCCGTCTCCGCGACGGCCGCACGCTGGGATACGACCTGCTCGTGATCGCGACCGGTACCTCGCCGCGCCCCGATCAGACCCCCGGCATGACGGGCGCGGCGTGGCGACGCAGCATCTTCGACTTCTTCACGCTCGACGGCGCGCTCGCACTGCGTGACACGCTCGAACGATGGCCCGGCGGCAGGCTCGTCGTCCACGTCACAGAGATGCCGATCAAGTGTCCGGTCGCTCCTCTCGAGTTCTCGTTCCTCGCCGACGCGTTCTTCGCCGAGCGCGGGACGCGCAGCAGCGTGGACCTCACCTACGTGACGCCGCTCGAGGGGGCCTTCACCAAGCCGGTAGCCTCGGAGCACCTGGGCGCGATGCTCGCCGAGCGGGACATCGCCGTGGAACCGGACTTCGTCGTCGACCACGTGGACCCCGATTCCCGGCTCCTCGTCTCCGTGGACGACCGTGAGATCCCGTTCGACCTGCTCGTGACCGTGCCCTTGAACATGGGCGACGAGCTCGTCGCGCGCTCGGGACTGGGCGACGAGCTCAACTACGTGCCCGTGGACAGGTACACCCTGCAGTCGCGCGCGCACGCTGACGTGTTCGCGATCGGGGATGCCAACGACATCCCGGCATCGAAGGCCGGGTCGGTGGCGCACTTCTCCATGGACGGCTTCGTCGAGAACATCGTCGACCACGTCCGCGGGCGGCCCATGACGCACCGGTTCGATGGCCACGCCAACTGCTTCGTGGAGTCGGGACACGGCAAGGGCCTGCTCATCGACTTCAACTACGACACCGAACCGCTGCCCGGGGTCTACCCGTACCCGCGGATCGGCCCGCTCAGCCTGCTCAAGGAGACCCGCGCCAACCACCTGGGAAAACTCGCGTTCCGGCACCTGTACTGGAACGTGCTGCTCCCCGGGCGGTCGATGCCGGTCCCGTCGCTGATGTCCATGGCCGGCAAGGAGACTGCCAGCACCCAGGGGAGGTAACCATGCCCACGATCGAGATCCACGACAAGACCGTCCACGTCGACGACGAGGGATTCCTTACCGAGTACGGCGAGTGGGACGAGGACGTCGCGCGCGCCCTGGCGCAGCAGATCGGCGTGGAGCTGACCGACCGACACTGGGACGTCGTGCGCTTCCTGCGTCAGGACTACGCCGAACGCGGCGAGACCGCGACCACCCGGCGTGTGGATGTCGTCGGCCACGTCCCCGTCAAGGAGCAGTTCGCGCTGTTCCCGAAGAAGCCCGGCAAGAAGATGGCCTACGTCGCCGGGCTGCCCAAGCCGCACGGCTGCGTCTGAGAGGTCACCATGACCACCACCGACCGTCCCGCTATCGCCATCGTCCCGAACTTCGACGACGAGGACGAGGCGGGCCGCAAGCTCGCCATCATCTGTTCCAAGGGCAACCTCGACATGGCCTACCCGGGCCTGATCCTCGGCAACGCCGCTCTCGGCGAGGGCGTCGAGACCCACCTGTTCTTCACGTTCTGGGGCTTCGACATGATCATGCGCTCGCGCGCCGACGATCTGTCCTTCTCCCCGGTCGCGAACACCGCGATGCACCTGCCGATCAAGGACGTGCGCCTACCGCAGGCTCTGGCCCCGGTGCCGGGAATCAGCGCCATGACGACTCGCATGATGAAGAAGCAGATGGAGGATCTCGGTATCCCCTCGGTACCGGAGTTCCTCGACCAGATCGTCGCCGCCGGCGGCCACCTGTGGGCCTGTCGGCTCACGGCCGAGATGCAGAAGCTCGACGCGTCCGACTTCCGCGAGGACATCGAGGGCGTGATCAGCGCCGCCGACTTCATCGACAAGACGGCAGGCGCACAGCTGCTGTTCATCTAGGCCCGCCGGTTGCGGAGGCGAGGTCGACGCCGTGCGCCGCTGGATCGTGCTCTGCGCCATGGCCGAGGCGGTCGGGATGACGGCCTCGGCCGCCGCCGCACGCGCCGGCACGGCGCTCGTCACAGCCGGCAGAAGCAGCGTGCTGGCGTGGACGGTCGCAGTCCTTGGAGGGCTCGTCGAAGGCGTCGCCCTGGGACTCGCCCAGCGAGCCGCACTCACCCCTGTCGCACCCAAGCTGAACCGGCGCCGCTGGCTCATGGTGACCGTTGCCGTCGCGGGGCTCGGGTGGGTGGTCGGCTCCGCGCCCTCGGTCCTCGCCACGGACGACGGGGCGACCGCACCGGGACCGGTCGCCGCGCTGGTCGGTGCCGCCGCTCTCGGCCTCGCCATGGGTGCGGTCCTCGGCGCGGCTCAGTCCTGGGTGATGCGACCGGCCGCCCAGCACGCGTGGCGCTGGGTCGGTATCAGCGCTGCGGCGTGGACCCCCGCGATGGCCGTGATCTTCACCGGAGCGAGCGTCGCCCCTGCCGAGTGGCCATGGGGAGGGGTCGTGCTCTTGGGGACGGCGACCGGCGCGGTCGCCGGCGCCGTGCTCGGCGCGGTCTGCGGCGCTCTCGCTCCCGCACTGACGGCGCCGCAGCCGTCCCCCGCCGTCGTCCGGACGGAGCCGAAGGGCTCTACCGGCCCCCGGCGCACCCGCTCACCCTGAGAAGACGACAACTCACGACGCGCACACCACGGAGGACGTCATGGACATGATCGTGGTCTACGAGACCCACTTCGGGCAGACCCGCGAGGTCGCCGAGGCCGTCGCCGACGGTGCGCGACAGGCTGGGGCGGACGCGGAAGCCGTCGAGCTCGCTACCGCCGACCCCGACGTCGTGGCGCGGGCCGGGCTGCTGGTCGTGGGCGCGCCGACGCACGTGCGTGGCATGAGCCGGCCCTGGACGCGGGGCCGGGCGCACGCCCAGGAGGTCGGCACCCAGGGTGAGATCCCTGAGGGAGTGCGCGAATGGCTCGCGACGCTGCCCGAGGTGGACGGCCGCCCTGCCGCCGCCTTCGACACCCGCCTGCGCTCCCCCGCTGCCGGTGGCGCGGCGCACGGCATGGTGCGTGGACTGCGACGCCACGGCTTCACCGTGATCGTCGACGGCGAGGGTTTCGTCGTCGACGGCGCAGAAGGGCCGCTCGGCGCCGGCGAGGCGGACCGCGCACGAGCCTGGGGTCGGAAGCTCGCGCGCACCATGACCGCGCCGCGCCGGACGGAGGCCCGGCCATGACCCGCGCTGCCCCGGGGGACCGGATCATCGTGCGATGCGGCCGGATCGGCGGCCACGACCGCGACGGCGAGGTTCTCGAGGCCCGCGGACCGGGCGGGGGCCCGCCCTTCCTCGTGCGCTGGTCGGACGACGGCCACGTGTCGCTGTTCTTCCCTGGACCCGACACCGTCGTCCATGACGGGCTCAGCCGGAACGGCCCTAGCCTGGCGGCGATTGCTCGCGCTCGACTGGTGATGGAGCGTCCGAGCCCAGCCTCCCGGCGTGCGTCGGAGCCGGACGGCTCTGGGACTGCTCGCTGAGCACCAGGGAAGGACTCGCGTCATGAGCCGATCAAGGAGCAACGACAACACCGTGCCGCGGCGAGGGGCCCGACCTTCTCTCTCTGCGCGTCGCGGCGGCTACGTCGCCGCCGCGCTGATCGACGGGGCACTGCTGGTCTTCATCCACGTCTGGCCAGGGTGGCAGGTGGTGCCGTTCCTGACGACGGAGATCGTCGAGGTGCTCCCGGCCGTGAACGCCACCCTGGTCGTGGGCATCGCCGCCCACACGGTATACGTCCTGGCCGACCCGCCGTGGCTGCGCGCGCTTGGTGACATCATCGTCACCGGCGTCGGGGTCGTCGCCCTCGTGACGTTGTGGCGCGTCTTCCCGTTCGTCTTCTCCGAGGAGGGCTTCGACTGGACGCTCGTGGTTCGCGTCATGCTGGCGCTCGGCGTCCTGGGGAGTGTGGTCGCCATGATCGTCTCGACGGTGGAACTCCTGCGGCCCACCACGACCGATGCCGACAGACCTGGGCCGGTGCTCCGCTGAAGGGCAGCGCCCCGATGCCGCGCCCGGGCCTTCGCGGACCGAGGCCGCTCACCCGGGACGCTACCCGAGGAGCCTCGTGGCTAGCACCGCCGCCTGGGTCCGGGACTCGAGATCAAGCTTCGTCAGGAGGTTGGAGACGTAGTTCTTCACCGTCTTCTCGGACAAGAACAGCTTGCTCGCGGTCTGGCGGTTCGTCGGACCCTCGGCGATCGCCGTCAGGACGTTGAGCTCCTGCTCGCTCAGCGCCGCCAATGCCGGCTCCTGTGCAGGGCCGGCCCTCAGTCGCTCGAGAACGCGCGACGTCAGGGCGGGGTCGATCAACGCTGGCCCGCGGCCACCCTCCGCACGGCATCCACCATGTCCGATCCGGTGATGACACAACCTCGTGATCATCAAGAAGGTACACGCGTACCTGCTCCGTCGTTCTGTCGTACTCCTGCTCCTGAGGTCCTTCCACTCCCGGGACGGCGAGGAGTGCGCCCGTCGCAGGGTGGACGACCCCATCGCTCGGAGCAACCACGTCCCGTGCCGCTGAGGTGCCTGAGGACTGCCGCCAGGTGTGACCTTCTTCCCTACGGCGCGAACGCGACCGGCGCGAGCCTGAGACGAGACAGCGCACCGGTCCACGGACGATCACAGAGAGGTAGAAGTGGTCATGAGTCACACCTGGAGCATCACCGTCCACCTGTTCGACGCCGACGACATCGAACCCCAAGGCGCGATGACGACTGCTCATGCCGTTCTGACGACCTCGAGCGGGTCCACGCTCAAGGTGCACGGTCGAGCTCGTCGCAGCCCCGGCGACACCCCCGTCAGGGCGGTCGGGAGGAACTCGCCACGGCGCGCGCACTACGAGATCTCGCAGACCGGCGGCTGCGAGCGACCTCGAACGGCATCGCAGCGATCGAGCATCAACCGATCCAGCTCATGGGTTGACTGCCCGCCGGGAACGGAGAGGTGACCGTCATGACCGCCCGCACCAGACGGTGGCACGGCCCCGGTGCAGCCCTCCTCGTAGCAGTCCTCCTCCTTCTCGGAGCCTGCGCGGCCGGTCCCAACGTCGTGGCGAACCCCGGTGGCTACGGCTTCTGGTGGGGCCTGTGGCAAGGCATCATCCTGCCGGTCACGTTCATCGTCTCGCTCTTCACCGACACGGTGAGCATCTACGAGGTCGACAACAACGGAGGCTGGTACGACTTCGGTTTCGTTCTGGGCATCGCGATGTTCTCCGGACCTGCGATCGCGATCGGCGGTCGCAGATCCTGACAGCGGCACTGCTCATCTGGCCGGCGGGCTCGTAGCCTCGGCGGCGCAAACGGTCGTCCTCCGCCATCTGGACGGCCGCGCCGGACACCCACGTCGTACTCGGCGGATGGTGTGCGAGCGGTCGCCCGCACACCGATCCAGCCGTTGTCGAGCGTTGATGCGGCTCTCGGCTTTGCTGACTTGTTCGAGAGTTGCTCGCGAACGTCGTGCCCGTCTCGGGCAGCGTGGACTTCGAGGGCTTTCGCAGACTTCGCCATGGTCCCGCGACTCGCTCGGCGATCCGGCGCTGCGTCAGGCGCGCCCGGTGCGGTCGAGCACCCCTCGGAGGTAGGCGGCCTGGCCCGCATGCTCGAGGGCGTCCACCGCGACGCTCACGAGCCGGACGCCCAGCGTCACGGGCGGGTCCCACGCCTCGTCGACGACCCGGTCGAGGTCGTCGGCGGTGAGGGACGCGAGCACGTCGCGGGACTCGACCTGGACCGCGTGGACGTAGCCGAGCAGCAGGTCGTCGCGCGCACGGACACGGGCGACGTCGTCGGCCGACTGCCCGTAGCCGGTCGCGCCGTCGTCGAACGGCAGGTCGAACCGGCGGGCCCACCCGTCGCGCGTCCACACCTGGTCCCGCCCGACGGCGCTCGCGACCTGGGCGTCCTGCCCGCGCGCGAGGTGCCACGCGAGCCACGCGATCGTGTTGGCGCCCGGGTCGACGCGCGCGGTGAGCGCGTCCTCGCCGAGGCCGTCGACCGCGCGCGTCGCGGTCGGCCCGATCCTCCCGAACAGGTCCTCCAGCACGGTGATCGCGTCCACGGTCCTCCCTCTCCTCGGGTGCCGGGCGGTCTGCCGCCCCTGGCAGCGTCTCCGGACAGCAGGATGCTCGCGACCGGAGGCGCAGAGACGGCTCCACCGGACCTGCACGGCCCGACGGCGTCCCGGCGGCTAGCGTGGGGGCGTCCCGCGCGCGCCGACCCGGGCGCGGCGCCGGTTCCCGGAGGTGCAGATGGAGTTCCCGTTCAGCCTGACCGAGGAGCAGATCCTCTCCCTCATCGTCGTCGGGACGCTCGCGGTCGTCGCGATCGTCGGGGTCAACGCGCTTGCCCCGAAGGCCGGCGTCGCCGCGCCGCTCGTGCTCGTCGCGGTCGGCGTCGTCGTGAGCTTCGTGCCCGCCGTCCCCGAGATCGAGTTCGAGCCCGAGTGGATCCTCGCCGGGATCCTGCCACCGCTCCTCTACTCGGCGGCCGTCGGCCTGCCCACGATGGACTTCCGGCGGGACTTCACCGCGATCAGCGGCCTGTCCGTCGTGCTCGTCCTGCTGAGCACCGCGCTCCTCGGCTACCTCTTCACCTGGCTCATCCCGGGCATCCCGCTCGCGGCGGGCTTCGCGCTCGGCGCCATCGTCAGCCCGACCGACGCCGTCGCGACGTCCATCGTCAAACGGCTCGGCGCGTCACCACGCGTCGTGACGCTGCTCGAGGGCGAGAGCCTGCTCAACGACGCGTCCGCTCTCGTGCTCCTGCGCTCCGCCATCGCCGGGATCGGGATCGCCGTCGCGACCGGGGAGTCCGCCACGCGGGTGTCGCTGTGGTCGGTCGCGGGCGACTTCGTGCTCGCCGTCGTCGTCGCCGTGCTCGTCGGGTTCCTCGTCGGCTTCCTCGGCCTGTTCGTCCGGCGCCGCCTCGCCAACCCTGCGCTGAGCACCGCGGTGTCCTTCGTCGTGCCGTTCCTCGCCTACCTGCCGTCGGAGGAGCTCGGCGCGTCGGGCCTCGTCGCGGTCGTCACCGCGGGCCTCGTCACCGGCAACGGCGCTGCGAAGTACCTGCGCCCCCAGCACCGGCTCGCCGAGGAGTCGAACTGGCGGACCGTCGAGCTCCTGCTCGAGGGCACCGTCTTCCTCCTCATGGGGCTCGAGCTGTTCGCGCTCGTCACCGACGTCCAGGAGGCGCACGGCAGCCTGTGGCGCGCGGTCGGCATCGCGGCGCTCGCGGCCGTCGTCATCCTCGTCGTGCGCTCCGCGTACGTCGCGACGCTCCTGCGCTCCCTCGCGCGGCGCGCGCGGCGGGGGGAGTCGATGCGCGGCGTCATCGCGGGCATGCAGGAGAAGCTCGACGCGCGCTTCGCGGCCGACGGCACGCCCGTCGCGCCGACCGTGCCCGCGGCGGCCAAGCCGGCGCCCGGGACGCCGGAGCGTCGCGGCGCCGAGATGGTCGCCAAGGCGCCCCCGGAGCGGGTGGGCCGGCTGCGGTCGTCGCTGCGTCGTCGTGCCGCCGACATCGACTACCTGACGGCCGAGCGGCTCGGGTGGCGCGAGGGCACGCTCCTCGTGTGGGCAGGCATGCGCGGCGTCGTGACGCTCGCCGCGGCGCAGACCCTGCCGCTCGACACCCCGCAGCGCTCGTTCCTCGTGCTCGTCGCGTTCGGGGTCGCGGCCGGGACGCTCGTCGTGCAGGGCGGCACGCTCCCGTGGGTCGTGCGTCGCCTCGGCCTCTCGGGCGGGTCCACGCGTGCCGACGAGGACCGCGGCGCCGTGCGCGCCGAGCTCGACGGCGCTGCCGTGGCCGTGATCGACGCGCCCGACCTCCGCCGTGCCGACGGCACCACCTACGACGGTGACGTCGTCGCCCGCGTGCGCCGCGACGTCGTGCGCGAGCTCGAGAACCGAGACACCGACGCCGCGACGTCGGCCGACCTGTTCGCGCAGTACAAGGAGCTGCGGCTCCGGGCGATCGCGGCGCAGCGCGTCGCGCTGCTCGACGCGCGCACGTCGGGCGCGTACAGCTCGCAGGCGCTGCGGCACGCGCTCGACCTGCTGGACGCCGAGCAGATCGACCTCGAGCTCCGCCGTGGCCCGTACGTGCCCGGCGACGACGACTAAGCCGACCCCTTGCGGCTGCCCCTGGGGAAGGCCCTAGCGTCGCGGGCATGGACGAGTACACGACGGGTCAGGTGGCGCGCGCCACGGGGCTGAGCGAGAAGGCGGTCCGCCTGTACGCGGACCGGGGGCTGCTCGACGCTCGCCGCACGACCGCGGACGGACCGCGGCTGCTCGACGGCGGCCAGGTGGAGCGTGCCCGCCTGGTCCGGCTCCTGCGGGGCGTCGGGCTGTCGCTCGCCGAGGTGGGCGACGTGCTCGCCGCGCCCGACCCCGTCCCCGCGTTCGACGCCGTGTGGAGCGCCCGCCGCTCGGCGCTCGCGGCGTCGCTGACCGCGGGGGAGTACGTGCGGTCCGCGCTCGTCGGGGAGCCGCACCTGGACGTCCTCGTGCGGCGGCGCCACGTGCCCGAGCGCCTCGTGCTCGGGACCGAGCGCCGCGCGACGCTCGCCGAGCTGCCGACCGTGCTGCCCGAGGCGACCGGAGCGCTCTTCGCCGTGCTGCGCGCGGCCGACGTCCCCCTCGCCGGGCACCCGTACGTTGAGTTGCACGAGCGCGCGACCGAGGGGTACGCCGCCCGCCTCACGCTGCGGGTGCCGGTCCCCGCGGCCGTGCGACCGCCGTCGGGCTTCGCCCTCACGACGGACGACGCGCACGAGGAGGCGTACGTCGCGCTGACGGCCGCGGAGGCCCGCGACCAGGAGCGCCTGGTGCTCGTGCACGACTACCTGGCGTCCGGGCGGGCGCTCGCGGGCGGTGCGCCCGCGGGAGACGACCGGGAGGTCTACCTGCCGACCTGGGAGGCGGGCGGTCCCGGCCCGGTGATGGAGGTCGCAGTCCCGGTCGCGGGACGCCGACCCGGGGCGTAGCGCCGCTCCGACCGCCCGACGGCCTCCCCCCGGGCCGCGGCGAGGATCCCTGCCTCCTGCGCGACCGCGACGGCCTCGCGTCGGCTCGACACCCCGAGCTTGCGGTACAGCGTGCGGATCTGGGTGCGGATGGTGTTCACCGACACGTTGAACCGCGCCGCCGTCTGCTCGGCCGTGTAGCCCTCGCTGAGCGACCGCAGCACCTTCCGCTCGCGGGGGGAGAGCCGGCTCGCCAGCGTGACCGGGGGAGTGTTGCGCGCCTCGACGGCGCCCCGGGGCAGCACGTCCGCGGTGTCCGCGAGCTCGGCGAGCGCGCGCCGCTCGTCCGGCTCGAGCGCGAGGAACGGGGCGGCGTGCTCGGGGGAGGACCGCAACCGCAGGGCCTTCTGGAACCAGCTCCGCGCGCGGTCCTCGCGCCCGGCGCGCAGGTGGGCGACGGCGAGGACGACGTGCAGGTCGAGCGCGTCGGCCGGTGACAGCGACGTCTGGTGGATGGCGGACGAGGCGACCCCGATCGCCTCGTAGTGCTCGCCCACCGACAGGTGGGCCCAGGCGTGGTGGTTCGCCAGCCACTCGGTCGTATCGTCCTCGGACCCGTGCGCCAGGTGCAGCACGCGGCCCGCGCCGCCGGCGCGCAGGAGCAGCTTCGCCTCGGCCCGCAGGAGCAGCCGCCCGACGAACGACCCCGGGTCGGGGTCGACCATGCCGTGCACGAGGCGCACCTGGTCCAGCTCCCGCAAGCCGTGGAGGGGATCGCCGTAGAAGGCCGCGTGGCTGGCACGCGCGGACGCCAGGAACGCCCAGAGCTCACCGACGGCCGGCGAGGTCGGGTCGGTGGCCCGCAGGATCCTCTGCGCCGTCGCCGCGTCGCCCTCGTGGATCGCGAGGTGCGCCCGCGCGAGCGCCTCGCCGTGCACGTGCGCCGCCGCGATCCACGAGGGGAACGGTGCGGCGTCGCGGACCACGGCGAGCTGCTCGCGCGCGAGGTCGTGGTGCCCCCGGTAGGCGGACAGGAGCGCCAGGTTCGATGCCGCGCTCACCCGCGCGAAGTGGCCGTGGGGCTCGTCGCCCGCCTCGTCGGCCGCGCGACGCAGGTGCTGGATCGCCGGGTCGGTCGCGCCGGACAGCATCGCGGTGATCCCGCGCTGCGCGCTCAGCCAGCCCGGCCGCGCGTCCGGGCGCCCCGCTGTCCAGGGCAGCGGGCCTCCCGCCATGAGGAGCGTCGTGCGCTGCTCGACCCACGTGCCGATCCGCGTCGAGGCGTCGTGGTCGCGGCGGTGCCGCAGGCCCACGACGGCCGCGGTGCCGGCCGAGAGGACGTCGTGCAGGCGGGTGAACCCGTTGAGCCGCCTGCTGTGGCGGAGTCCGGCCCGGGAGTAGTGCCGCAGCAGGCGCGACATGCTGCGCTCGTCGTCGCGCTGGTGGTCGCGGCGTCTCTGGGCGAGGAGCACGAGGTGCGCGAGGCGCGGGCGGCGGTCGAGCACCTCGGGAGGGACGCGTGCGAGCGCTGTCAGGAGCTCGCGCGCGAAGCGGTCGGGGAGCTCGTACCAGAGCACGTCGAACGCGGTCTCCACGCCGTCGAGGTCGCCCGCGTCGAGCGCCCGGAGGATCTCCTCGCTGCTCCACGGGACATCTCTGGCGCCTGTCATAGCCGTGATCCTGACGGACGTGCCGAGTTCTGCAAGCGCGTCTCGCGGCGCCGGGTGAATTCCTTCACGGAACTGGTGATGGGATGGGTGATTTCCCAGGTCACGCTCGTCATGGGCCTCGGTGGCACGGGTCCTATGGGGTGACGACCGTGCACGCGAGGGGCGCGTGCGCACGACGAAGGGGACCCCATGCAAGGTTTCGAGCGAGACGCCGCGGCCGCGGCAGGCGGGCGACCCGCCAGGCACGCGGCACCCCGCGGCGCCCGGCACGCCCGCACCGGTTCGTGGTGGCGAGGAGCGCGTGCACGACGCCTGATCGGTGGCGTCACGGCCCTGGTCCTTGGAGGCGCGGGGCTCACGGCCGCGGCGCTGCCCGCGACGGCGGCGACCGTGTACGAGCTCGAGGGGTCCTGGGCGGAGAGCACGCCCGCCACGCTCGAGACCGGTGACGCGGTGTCACCGACGTGGTGGTTCAACCTCAACGACGACGCGGCGGCCCCCGGCAACGCGCCGGTGGAGAACGTCACGGTGACGATCACGGCTCAGGGCGCGGTGTTCGACGCGCTCCCGCCCGCGTGCCTGGTGGACGGCGCGGACCCCGCGTCGAGCGTCTCCGAGGACGGTTCGACGCTCGTGTGCAACGTCGGGACGCAGACCGAGGGCACGGCGTTCTCGCTGACGACGCCGATGCGTGTGACGGCCGTGACCGGGGAGACCGTGAGCGCGGGCGCGACGATCGCCGACCAGCAGACGTCGCTGCCCGAGCTGCCCGTGCAGAACGGGTTCGTGCAGGACATCCACTGGGTGGAGAGCGTCTTCGGGAGCACGCGCAACGACACGTCCCGCGACTTCACGTTCAACTGGACGCTGTTCCACGGCGCGAACAGCCCCGCCGGCCAGGACCCCGTCAGCTACGACCTCACGGTGTCCAACAGCCTGGGCGCGGTCACGCAGGTCGGGCCGCAGGCGTGCTCGGCGTTCACGAGCGGGGCGGCGAGCGGTCACCCGTGGTCGGGCGGGACGCACGACGCGAGCCAGGTGGCGCCGTCGGTCGGATCCTGCACGCTCACGCGCAACAGCTCGACGTCGTACACGCTGACGCTGGCCGGGATCGACTACAGCCACACGCAGGTGCCGACGACGGACTCTGCCGGGAACCCGCTGCCGACGGACCGCGTGGCGGTCGCGTCCGGGCAGATCCAGCTGCGGGTCGTCACGACGGCGGGCTCGGGGCAGATCTCGGTCACGTCCAGCGCACCGACCTACACCGCGGTCGACGGGCAGTCGGCGAACGACGACCCCGCGAACAACACCACGGCGAAGAACTGGACGACGGGCATCTGGTCGCACGCGTGGCAGCCCTCCTACACGGGGTCGAGCGCGAGCGTGTGGACCGACACCTACCGGGTCGCCCCGGAGTCGGAGCTCGGCTCGGCGGTCCGCGTGCTCTACCCGAACGTCCAGAACCAGAACTCCACCCAGGGCGGTCTGTGCCAGGTGCTGGACACGCGGTACGTCGAGTTCACGGGCGCCCTCACGCGCTTCGACGACGGGACGACGGGTGAGCCGGCCGGCCTGCCCGTGGCCTACTACGTCGGCACCTCGGCGCTGGTGAACCCCGCGAGCGGGTCCTACAACCCGAACGCGTTCACGTGCGACGGGACGACCGGATGGACCACGACCCGCCCTGCGGACCTGTCGACCGTCAAGGCTGTCCGGGCCACCTACTCGATGACGGCCGCTCGCTGGCAGCGCACCCTCGTCCTGCAGGTGACGCAGCAGCTCCTGCCCAGCGCCGAGGTCGGCCAGGACGTGTGGAGCTGGGGGTCGTACATCAACCCCTCGTCCGCCACGAACGCCTGGGCGAACCCGGCCCGTTCGACCTCACCTGCCGACGCCGGGCCGTCCGCGACGCTGACCCCGGACGCGCGCTACCCGTACGCGGTGGGCGGGCGTGACATCGTGCGGATCGTCGGCGTCACGCCGGACGTGGCGAAGTCGGTGCTCCCGACGACGGTCGACCCGGGCGGGCAGGCGACGTACACGCTGAGCTACTCCGCGAACGGGACCGGGGCGGTCGCTCCGACCGTGGACGACTACCAGCTCGTGGACACGCTGCCGCTCGGCGCGACGTACGTCGCGGGCTCCGCGAGCCCCGAGCCGGTCGCCACGACGAACGGCTCCGGCCAGCAGGTCCTCACCTGGACCCTGGACGGGGTGCCCACGAACGCTCCCCAGTCGCTGACCTACGACGTGGAGTACGCCGACGACGTCGAGGGCGGCGAGCGGCTGGTCAACACCGTCACCGCCTCGGCCGAGGGCGTGCAGTCGGACTCCGCGACCGCGACGGTCGTGGTCAACGAGTCCGGGCTGACCAGGATCATCAAGACCGCGGACCAGGCGTTCATCCCCAACCTCGCCGGCGACGGCGCGGGCGCGGGCTCGTGGACCGTGCTGGTGCGCTCCGAGGATCCCCTCCCGCAGGAGTTCGTCGACGTGATCGACATCCTCCCGTACGTGGGTGACGGCCGCGGGACCGCGTTCTCGGGCTCGTACCGGCTCGACGGCCCGGTGACCTCCTCGGTCGGGGGGACCGTCTACTACACGACCGCCGACCCCGCGACGCTCACCGACGACCCGGCCGACGCCACGAACGGCTCGGCGGGCAGCACCACCGGCAACACCGTGGGGTGGAGCACCACGTACACCCCCGACGCCACCGCGGTGCGCGTCATCACCGGCGCCCTCGCGGCGCGGGGCGAGCTGACGCTCGACGTCCCGGTCGTGACCGACGGCATGGTCGGTGGCGACGTCCTCGTGAACCGCGCGCAGGGCCGTGCGGAGAACACGCGCCTCGTCATGCGCACGTCGGCGTCGACCTCGATCGCGAACTACTACTCGGCGTCGCTGAAGAAGTACGTGCAGGACGCGGACGGCGAGTGGCGCGACGCGAACGACCCGCTGGACTACCCGCGGTTCCGCGTCGGCGACACGGTCCGCTACCGGATCGTCGTGGAGAACACGGGTCAGGGCACCCTGACGAACGTCGCGGTCTCCGACGACCTGCAGCCGGAGCTCGGGTCGTTCACGATCGAGTCCCTCGCCCCGGGAGCGACCGAGAGCCACGAGTTCGAGATCGAGCTCACCGAGCCCGTCGCCGACTCCGTCGTCAACACGGCGTGCGCGGACGCGGACGTGCCGGCGGACTCGGGCGTCGAGCCCACGATCAACTGCGACCCGGCCGGGTTCGTCGTCGTCGGCACGCCGACGCACACCAAGGAGGTCGTCTCGGCCACACCGGTCGGCGACGGCCGGTGGGAGGTCGTGTACGAGGTCGTCGTGTCGAACACGCAGACCCCGTCGACGACCTACTCCCTGACGGACGCGCTGCACTTCACCGACCAGGCGACGATCGTCTCCGCGACGGTGACGCAGGCGCCCGACGGCGTCGTCCTCGCCGACCCGGCGTGGGACGGCCAGGGCAACACCCTGGTCGCGGCAGACGTACCGCTGGCCGGGAACGACGACGAGGGCTACGCCCCGCACGTCTACCGCGTCACCGTCCTCGCCGACGTGCCGCTGCAGCTCGACGGTGCCGGCTCCGGCGCCGACGCCCCGACCGCCTGCCCCGCCGAGGGGTCGGACGCGGACCAGGGGTTCAACAACACCTCCGGGCTGACCGGCCCCGAGGGGGAGACGGAGGAGGACCAGGCGTGCGCGCCGATCCCGTCGATCGACATCGCGAAGACGGTCTCCGCGGGCCCGACGCCGAACGGTGACGGGACGTGGACGGTGACGTACGACGTCGTCGCGACGAACGCGGGCGCTGCCGACGGCACCTACGAGGTGACGGACCGGATGACGGCCGACGGTGACCTCGAGGTCCGCTCGGGCGCCGTCGTCACCGCCCCGGACGGTGTGACGCCGAACGCGGCGTGGACGGGCCTGGGTGCCGAGGGCGCCCCGGAGAACGTCATCGCCTCCGGCGTCGTCCTGCCCGCGGGCGGGACGCACACCTACCAGGTCGAGGTCGTGCTGGGGATCGCCGAGGGCGTCGAGGGCGTGCCGGTGATCACGCCGTGCTCGGCCGAGCCCGGCGCCTCTCCGGGCGGTCTCTCGAACGCGGCGACGGTCGAGCACAACGACCTGACCGACGACGCGACGGCGTGCGTGGCGATCGCGTACATCGTCGTCGACAAGTCGATCAGCGCGGGCCCGACACCGAACGGCGACGGGACCTGGACGATCGTCTACGACGTCGTGGCCGAGAACGTCGGCGGCGAGTCGGGCGAGTACGACGTGTTCGACCGCCTGCACTACGGCGACGGCATCGAGATCCTCGACGCCGCGGTCACCACGGCCCCCGACGGGGTCGAGACGAACGCGGGCTGGACCGGCCGGGGCGCTGAGACGTCCGACCCGGAGAACCTCGTCGCGTCCGGCGTCGAGCTCGCCGCGGGGGCGACGCACACCTACCAGGTCGAGGTCACGGTCCAGATGGACGAGGCCACGATCGACCCGGCGGACCTGCAGTGCCCGCCGCCCGGGTCGGGTGCGAACGGTGGCCT
The DNA here is from genome assembly GCF_040546915.1 of Cellulosimicrobium sp. 4261. NCBI lineage: Bacteria > Bacillati > Actinomycetota > Actinomycetes > Micrococcales > Promicromonosporaceae > Cellulosimicrobium > Cellulosimicrobium sp. 4261. Next base: position 159,543 of record NZ_JBEPOQ010000007.1, on the reverse strand, counting down.
GGCGAACTCGGCGAGCCTGGACCACAACGGGATCGTGGCCGAGGACGGCGTGTGCGCGTCGCTGCCGCTGATCGGCATCGAGAAGTCGATCTCGGCGGGTCCGACGCCGAACGGCGACGGGACCTGGACGATCACCTACGACCTGGTCGCCGCCAACACCGGGCAGGCCGCCGGTGACTACGACGTGGTCGACCGGCTGCTGTACGGCGAGGGCGTCGTCGTGGAGTCGGCCGCCATCACCTCGGCACCTGACGGTGTCGAGCCCGAGACAGGCTGGACCGGTCAAGGAGCGGCCGGTTCGGCCGACAACCTGGTCGCGGCGGGCGTCACGCTGGACGCGGGCGCGACGCACACGTACCAGGTGCAGGTCGTCGTCTCCCTCGACCGGGAGGTCGTGACCCCGGAGGCGTTGCAGTGCCCGGAGCCCGGCTCGGGCGAGAACGGCGGGCTGGCGAACGCCACCGAGCTCACGCACAACGGTGAGACCCGGGGCGACGACGTGTGCGCCACCCTGCCGCTCGTCGACGTCACCAAGACGGTCTCCGCGGGCCCGACGCCGAACGGTGACGGGACGTGGACGGTGACCTACGACGTCGTCGCGACGAACTCCGGCGCGGCCGACGGCATCTACGACGTCACCGACCGCATGACGGCCGACGGCGACATCACCGTCGTCTCCGGCGCGATCGTCTCGACGCCGGAGGGTGTCGAGCCGAACGGCTCGTGGACGGGTCTGGGCGCCGAGGGCGCGCCGGAGAACGTCATCGCCACCGGGGTGAACCTGCCCGCCGGCGCGGCCCACACGTACCAGGTGCAGGTCGTCATCGCGCTGGCCGAGGGTACGGAGGGCGCTCCCGCGGTCACCGACTGCGCCGCCCCCGGCACGGGGGAGGACGGCGGCCTGTCGAACTCCGCCGGGATCGACCACAACGGCATCCCGGACTCGGACGAGGCGTGCGTGACGATCTCGGCGATCACGGTCGACAAGACCGTGTCGGCCGGTCCCACGCCGAACGGGGACGGCACGTGGACGATCGTCTACGACGTCGTGGCCGAGAACGTCGGTGGCGCGGCGGGCGAGTACGACGTGTTCGACCGCCTGCACTACGGCGACGGCATCGAGATCCTCGACGCCGCGGTCACCACGGCCCCCGACGGGGTCGAGACGAACGCGGGCTGGACCGGCCGGGGCGCTGAGACGTCCGACCCGGAGAACCTCGTCGCGTCCGGCGTCGAGCTCGCCGCGGGCGCGACGCACACCTACCAGGTCGAGGTCACGGTCCAGATGGACGAGGCCACGATCGACCCGGTGAACCTGCAGTGCCCGCCGCCCGGGTCGGGCGGGAACGGCGGCCTGGCGAACTCGACCGGCCTGGACCACAACGGGGTCGTCGTCGAGGACGAGGCGTGCGCGTCGCTGCCGCTGATCGAGTTCGACAAGTCGATCTCGGCGGGCCCGACGGGCAACGGTGACGGGACGTGGACGATCACCTACGACCTGGTCGCCACCAACACCGGCCAGGCCGCGGGCGACTACGACCTCGTGGACCAGCTGCTCTACGGCGAGGGGATCGTCGTCGAGTCGGCGTCGGTCGCCACGGCGCCCGAGGGCGTCGAGACGAACGCGGGCTGGACCGGTCAGGGCGCTGCGGGCTCGCAGGAGAACGTGGTCGCCACGGCGGCCACGCTCGAGGCCGGTGCCACGCACACCTATCAGGTGCAGGTCGTGGTCTCGCTCGATGCCGCGACGGTCACGCCGGACACGCTCGCGTGCCCCGAGCCGGGGTCAGGTGAGACCGGCGGTCTCGCCAACGCCGGCGCGCTGACGCACAACGGCGAGACGCAGGACGACGACGTGTGCGCCACCCTGCCGCTGATCGACATCACCAAGTCCCTCGCGGGCGCGGTGACGCCGGTCGAGGGCGAGGACGGCGTGTACGACGTGGTCTACGAGGTCACGGTGACCAACCGGGGTCCCGGAGCCGGCACGTACGACCTCGACGACGCGCTCGCGCCGGGCGAGGGCGTGACGGTCGTGGGCGTCCAGGGCGTCGTCACCGACACCCCCGGATCGGTCGGTGTCAACGAGGCTTTCGACGGCCTCGACGACACCCGGATCGTCACGGGCCAGGCCATCAGCGGTGCCACCACAGCCCCCGTGGTGCACACCTACACCGTCACGGTGCGGTACGCCGCCGACCTGACGGACGTCACGATCCCGGACACCGACGTGTGCACCACGGAGGAGGGCACCGTGCCGGGCGGCCTGAACAACGTCGCGACGGTGGACTGGAACGGGAACGAGGGCAGCGACGACGAGTGCGTGCGTCCGGGCAAGCCCACCCTCGACAAGGCGCTGGTCTCCGCGCGACCGGCCGGCGACGGGACGTGGGAGGTCGTCTACGACCTCACCGTCGGCAACGTCGGCGGGGAGGCCACGACCTACGACCTGGACGACGAGCTGCTCTTCGCCCCGGTCGTCACCGTCGACTCGGTCGCGGTGACCGGTCCGGACGGCGTCACCCTGAACGACGGGTTCGACGGGGACGCCGACCGGCGGATCGCGACCGACGTCGTGATCGGCGGCCTGGACGACGAGGGGTACGCCCCGCACGTCTACCGCGTCACCGTGGTCGCCTCCGTGCCGCTGCACTTCACGGACGTGGAGGACGACGGCACGGGCTCGCCCGCGTGCACCGCGGCCCCCGGGGGGAACCTCACCGAGCAGGGGCTGAACAACGCGGCGACGCTCACGGACGAGACCGGCGGGACGCAGACCGACACCGACTGCGCCCCCGTGCCCTCCATCGACATCACCAAGACGATGGACGGCACGCCGGTCGCGGGTGCCGACGGGTCGTGGACGGTGGCCTACACCGTCACCGCCACGAACGACGGCGCGGCCGCCGGGGTCTACGACCTCACCGACCGCCTGCGCTACGGCGCCGGCATCGAGGTCCGGACCGCGAAGGTCACCGCGGCGCCCGACGGTGTCACGCCGTCGGGCTCGTGGACGGGCCAGGGCGCGGAAGGCGACCCGGCCAACGTCGTGGCGACCGGCGTGAGCCTCGCCGCGGGGGCGGTCCACACCTACCGGGTGGAGGTCGTCGCGACCCTCGACACGGAGCAGGCGGACGACACCACGTTCACCTGTCCCGAGCCGGGCACCGACGGCAGCGGCGGGTTCGCGAACACTGCCGGGATCGGGCACAACGGGCTGACCGACGCCGCCCAGGCGTGCGCGACGCCTGACCGACCCGGCGACCCGGGCACGCCGGGCAAGCCCGGCGGCCCGCTGGCCACGACCGGCGCGACGCTGGCGTGGGTCGCCGGCGGGGCGGCGCTCCTGCTGCTCCTCGGCCTCCTGGCCCTGGCCGCGGCCCGGCGTCGGCACGCCGTCGACTGACGGCGCGACGAGGAAGGCCCTGCCCACGACCGTCCCCACCGGTCGTGGGCAGGGCTGTTCGTCGGCCGCCTCTCAGCGCTGCGCGCGGGCGGCGGCCCGACGGCGCAGCACGCGTGCCGTCGTGACGAGCGCGAGGCCGGCGACGAGGAGCGTCCAGGCCGCGACGACGTGGAACGCGGTCGCGACGCCGGTGACGGCGAGGACGGGGGCGGTCTGGGCGAGGGTCGAGTTGTACATGGCTGCTGTCCTTCCGGGACGGGTGAGGGCATGCCGAGGACGTCCCGGTCGCGTGCGCGGCGGGGCGGGTCGGCGGGGGTGAGGTCAGGCGGTGGCGGCGACGTGGTTCCACGTCGTCTGGCGCCGCGTGACGAACAGCGCTGCGGCGTGCAGGAACGCACGCTGCAGGGCGAGGTCGTAGAGGAGCTCCGGCAGCACGAGCGCGGCCAGGAGCCGCGCGCGCCGCCCGGCGCCCCAGACGGTGACGAGGCGCTCCGCGGCGAACACGAGCCCGACGGCCGCCCACAGCGGGGACAGCGTGAAGGTCCCCGTCACGAGGGTGACGGCCGTGAGGAGCAGGTAGGCCGCCATCATGAGCGTGCCGACGGCGAGCATCACCTGCTGGCCGACGTAGCGCCACGTGGTGCGCGTGAGCCCGTACTCGGCGAGGTTGTCGAGCATCCCCTTGTACCAGCGGACGCGCTGCCGGTGCAGGTCCCCGGCCGTCGGCATGAGCTCGGTCGTGCAGCTCATGGTGACGGGCGAGCGCAGCTCGTGGCCGATCGTGCGCAGCGCGAGCGTGAGCTCGGAGTCCTCGGTGATCGCGTGCCGGTCGTACACGTCGCCGCGCTCGCCGGGGAGGACCGAGCCGCGGGCGTCGGCGACCTCCTGGAGCGCGGTGCGGCGCACGAGCGCGGCGGTCCCGGTGAGCACGGCCGTGCGGCCGGTGAGGTCCACCTGCACGCCGTAGCGCGTGTACTCGTTGGCCTGGCAGTGCTGCAGGTAGCCCTGCGGCGGCCGACCGCGGAACACGCCGCCGACCGCGGCGACCTCGGGCGCCGAGGCGAGGACGGCGAGCCCCTCCTCGACGAACGTGGGGGCGATCGTGGTGTCCGCGTCGAGGACCATGACGACGTCCTCCGTCGTGGTCGCGATCGCCTGGTTGAGCGCGCCCGCCTTGCGGGCCGTGTTGCCCACGGTCTCCATGACGTCCGCGCCGGCGGCGCGGGCGACCGCGACGGTCGCGTCCGTGCTGTTGTCCGAGACGACGAGCACCCGGTCGGGGCGGCGCGTCTGGGCCGCGAGCGAGGCGACGGTGGCGGGGAGCGCCTGCTCCTCGTCGTGGGCGGGGATGACGACGACGACGCGCACGGCGGGCCCGTCCGCGGGACGGGCGGCCGCCTCGGTGCGGTGGCGGGGGGTGTGCGGGGCAGTGGTGTTCACCGGAGGCTCCAGGTCGACGAGTGCTGTCGACAAGGAGCCTCCGGCGGTCGCCTCAGCGTTCCCGCGGGGCCGGCGCGGGGGTCGGCGAGGTCTGGCTCAGCGTTGCGGAAGCCCGGTGGTGTGGTTCAACCCGAGGATTTCCTGAGGGTCCGGCCGCCCCGGGGGCCGGGCCTGGGTCAGACGTCGGCGGCCGCGAGCGCGCCGTCGACCCCCACGACCCCGAGCTCGAGCCGGGCGATCCCGTCCACCGGCACCGCCGACGACGCGCCCAGGCCCGACGAGCTCCCCGCCTCCGTCGAGGACCACGTCGCCACGACCGAGCGGGTGCCGTCGTCGTCCACGAGCACGAGCTCGTACGTCGCGCCGTCCTCCCACACCCCGGCCGGGTACGAGCACGACCAGTCGAGGCGCGTGCCCCACGACGCCGGGGTGAGCGTGAGCTCGGCGCGCACGTCCGCGCCCCCGACCGGCTCGAGCGCGACCTGGGTCGTCGCGGACGTCGCGGGGGGCCCGGCGTCGTCCGACCGCGTCACCGCCACCCCGCCCGCCGCGCCCGCGACGACCAGGCCCACCGCCGCGACGGAGAGGAGCGACCGCCGTCGGGTGCGGCGCCGTCGGGCGCTCGCGGCGACCACCGCGAGCGGCACGACGGCGCCCCCCGCCCCGTCGGACGCCTCGGCCGGGACGTCGGAGCGCGCGTCGTCGACGAGCGCGTCCGCGTGCTCGGCCGTGAGCATCCCGAGGATGCCCGGCATGCCCGCGAGCTCCGCCACGGCCTCGCGGCACGCCGCGCACGTCGCGAGGTGCTGCTCGAACGCCCGCCGGTCGCGCGGGCTGAGCGCGCCCAGCACGTAGGCGGCGTCCCACTCGCGGTACGGGTCCGGGGTGGCGGTCATGACGAGACTCCCTTCTCCTGCAGCGCGAGCCTCAGCGCGCGGAGCGCGTAGTGCATGCGGGACTTCACCGTCCCGGGCGGGACGCCGTGCGCCGACGCCATCTCGGCCACGGACCGCCCGTGGTAGTACGCGTCGACGACGACCGCCCGGTGCTCGGGCGAGAGCGACACGAGCGCGTCCGCGACGAGCCACGCGTCGAGCACGGCCTGCGTCGCGTCCGCCTCGCCGCGGTCGGGCACGTCGGCGCTCGCGAGCTCGCGGCGGTGGTGCGCGCTGCGCAGCTCGTCCACGACGAGGTTGCGCGCCACCGTGAAGAGCCACGCGCGCACCGACCCCTCCGGCCGCTCCAGCACCTCGGGGTGGCGCCACGCGCGCAGCAACGTCTCCTGCACCACGTCCTGCGCCTGCGCCGGGTCGTCGGTGAGGCGCGCGACGTAGCGCTCCAGCGCCGGCCCGTGCGCGGCGTGGACCGCCCGCAGCAGGTCGTCGGCGTCGGCGCGCACGCGCGGCACCTCCCCGTCGGTCACGACCCGGCCGACCGCACGAGGTCGAGGCCGAACTCGACGCTGCCCGCGTCGTCGACCGTGACGAACCCGAGGCTCGGTGCCTCCACGTCGAAGTCGGAGAACGTGATCGGCACGCTCCCGACGACCTGGACGCCGTCGGAGGTCGGGCCGACCTGCGCCTCGACCGTGACGGCCTGCGTCACGCCGTGGATCGTCAGGTCGCCCGCGAGCTCGACGTCGCCCGAGCCGGTGGGCAGGTCCACCGGGCTGGTGAGCTCGAACGTCGCGGTCGGGTACGTCCCGACCTCGAGCGCGTCGCCCCGGAAGTACGCGTCGCGCGGCGGCTCGTCCGTCGCGACGCTCGCCATGTCGACCTCGATCGACGCCGCGGTGAGCGCGCCGTCCGCGACGGTGAACGTCCCCGTGACCTCCTCGGTCCGGCCGGTCACCGTGACGTCCTCGCCCTGCAGCACCTCGTGCACGCGGTACCCGGCGTACGAGCCGTCCCCGACCGTCCACGCACCGGCCAGGTCGGCGGCGTCGAGCGCGGCGCCGTCGCCCGACGACGCGTCGAGCGTCGGCTCCTCGGCCGCCGCCCGGTTGGACCAGTCCGCGTACAGGCCCGGGCCGAACGCGACGGCAGCACCGCCGAGCACCACGACACCGACCCCGACCCCCACGAGCACCTTCGTCCTCCTGCGCACGTCTGCCCCTTCCGATCATCCTCTGCGACTCCGTCACCTGGGAGACGAGGCAGCGGCCCGATCGGTTCACCCGGGTCCGTCGACGGGTGGCCCGGGATCGCCCCGGCGGGCGGACGGGCCGTCGGACGGGCGGGTGGCGTGCGGCCCGACGCGCGGGCGCGGGCCCGGTGAACCTCGCGGCGCGCCGCGCCGTCGTGAGAGTAGGGGCCGTGCTCGCGACCCCGACCGTCCTTCCGAGGAGTCGACATGCGACGCACCCTGACCACCGGCGTCCCGGCCGCCACCACCTGGGCCGTCACCGCCCTGCTCGCCGCCACCCTCGCCGGGTGCTCCGGCGGGGGAGGCGGCCTCTACGGGGGCGGTGGCCCCAGCCCGTCGGGATCGACGTCCGACGGCTCGACCTCCGACGGTTCGGCAAGCGGCGGCTCGGCGGGCGTCGCGCTCGGCACGGCGGACTCGTCGCTCGGGACCGTCGTGGTCGACGGCCAGGGCATGACCGTCTACTACTACGACAAGGACACGAAGGGCTCGGGCACGAGCGCGTGCGAGGGCGAGTGCACCGCCGCGTGGCCCGCCGTCCACGCGGCGAGCGCGGACCCCGAGGTCGACGGCGTGACGGGCGAGGTCGGCACCATCACCGGGGTCGACGGCGAGCCCCAGGTCACCGTCGACGGCCGCCCGGTCTACACGTACGCGGCCGACACCGGCCCCGGCGACGTCACGGGCCAGGGCGTGAACGGCGTCTGGCACGTGGTGGCACCGGACGGCACCGAGATCATGGACGCGGCCCCCGCCGCCGGGTCGGGCTACTGACCGGCGCGCGGGGCCGACCTCGCGCGGGCTGGTCCCGCGGGGTCGGCCGCGTGCGTGCCCGCCTCGCGCGGGTGGGTCACGGGTGGTCGAGCGGCGGCGAGCTCAGGCAGAACGGGTGGCCCTCCGGATCGGCGTAGACGCGGAACAGGTCGTCGGGGTGGCCCTCGTCCTCCGGGGTGCCCGTGAGCGGGCGCGCGCCGCACGCGAGCGCGTGCTCGTGCGCCGCGGCGAGGTCGGGGACGTCCAGGTCGACGTGCACGCGCGCCCCGCCGGGCCAGGGCGGCACCTCGGCGTCGGACCGCTGGAACGCGAGGCGCGACGCGCCGCCCGGGACCTGGAGCGAGAGCCAGTCGTCGCCCGCCGGGTCCACGGTCTCGTGGCCGGGCGTGTACGCCCAGCCGGTCAGGCGCCGGTAGAACTCCGCGAGCGCGCGCGGGTCGCGCGCGTCGACGGTGACGTTGCGGAGCCGCAGCGGGCGCGGTTCTCCCACGGCTCAGCCGACCTGCTCCCGCACCCACGCGACGTCGGCCGGGACGTCGGCGTGCGTCTCGCAGACGACCGACGTGCCCGCCGCGCGCACGACCCCGAGCAGGAGCTCCGGGTCGATCGTCCCCGCCGTGAGGCCGGCGTGGCGGTCGGCGCCGGAGCCTGCGGTGTCGCGGCTGTTGTTGAGGTGCACGAGGTCGACGCGGCCGGTGATCGCGCGCACGTCGTCGACCGCCGTCGTGAGGTCGATGCCGCCCGCCCACGCGTGGCACGTGTCGAGGCAGAACCCGACGTTCTCGGCACCGTCGGCCTGCTGCACGGCCGCCCACAGGCCCTCGATGCGGTCGAGGCGGCGGGCCATCGAGAAGTCGCCCCCGGCGGTGTTCTCGATGTACACGGTGACGTCCGTCTGGAGCGCGTCGATCGCCTTGCGCCAGTTGTCGAAGCCCTTCGCCGGGTCCTCGTTCGCGGTGACGTGCCCGCCGTGGACCACGACGCCCGTCGCGCCGACCGCCGCCGCGCCGTCCACGATCTGCTGGAGCAGCTTGCGGCTCGGGATGCGGATGCGGTTGTTGGGGCTCGCGACGTTGATGACGTACGGCGCGTGCACGACGAGCTCGAGGTCCGCCGCCGCGGCGGCGTCCTTCAGGGCCTCCGCACCGCCCGGGAACGTGAACTCCGGTCCCTTCCAGGACTGGGGGTCCCCGAGGAAGATCTGGGCGACGTCCGCGCCGATGCTCGCTGCCTGCGCGACGACGTCTGACTGGTCGAGGTGGGCTCCGATCCGCATGGGGACCAACCTACGCGGCGCCGCCCACGGGCGCGGCCGCTCGTCACCAGCCGGTCGAGCTCTTCCGGATGACGTCGCGGCGCAGGTCGAGCAGCGCCGCGCGGGCGCGCCGACGGCGGTCGGTCGGGTCGACCGTGAGCTCGTCGCCGGGGTTCGCCCGACGGCGCGGCTCGCCGTGGACGTTCAGGTCGGGTGCGGCGCCGTGGTCGGCCGTGCGGTGCACCGCCGTGGTCGGGCCGGCCGACGTCGGGGCGGGCGGGGCGGAGAAGAGCGGGCGGTTGTCCGGCACGGGAGCCTCCTCGGGGACTCCGTCGCGCGGGGCGGCGGAGGGTCGGGACGATGCTGGTGCGCCGGGCTCGCCGCCCGGCGCCCCCTCATCGTGCGACCGCGACGTTTCCCCCGGTCGTCCTGAACGTTTCGGCCATGTTGCGCCCCCACCCCGGCGCCGAGCACGGGGTTCCCGACCGCCCGAGCCCGATCCCGGTCGCCGACCCCGTGCTCGACGACGCCTGGGCGGGTGGGGGGCACTTCCGCGTCAGGACGGGCCGCGGGCTCCGCAGGTGGCGACCGTCTGCGGACCTTCCTCGCCGTCGACGACCACCGAGGCCTCCCAGCGCCAGGCCTGCGGCAGCAGGTCGACCGTCCCCGCCGGGACGTGGACCGTGCCGAGACCGGAGCCCGGCGACGTGGGCTCGACCGGCTCCCACCCCGGCCCGCTGCCCGGCGTCTCCTCGACGCGGAAGGACGACCGGAACTCGCCCAGCTCGTCGCCCTGCCACGTGGCGAGGCGCAGGACGAGCGCGCCGTCCAGCGGCCTGTCGAGCGTCGCCCCCGCGTCGATGTCGACGGCGAACGCCGCCTCGAGCCCCGGCTCGTTCCCGGCCCACGGGGGGAGGGGGTCCGTCCGGGTGACGCCCCAGCGCGTCACGGTGCCCGGGACCGACCAGCCGGAGACGTCGACGTCGCCGACCGTCAGCGGCGACTCGGCCGCCACCTCCGGCGTGCACGACGTTCTCCCCACGTCCACGCCGCTGTGCGTGGTCGGGCCGAGCATGAAGACGGCGCTGCCCACCGCCGCGAGCGTCGCCGCGCCGGTCACGACGCGCGACGGCGTCGGGCCGCCCACGCCGGTGCCCGGGCCGAGGAACGGGACGGGCGGCCGGACGCGCCGGAGCACGACGGTGCTGCACAGCGAGTCGGCGAACGTGCGGCGCTGCGGGTGCCACAGGGGCCGGAGGAAACCGATGTAGAGCAGCGCGTCGAGGATGTGCGCCACGTCCCGCAGGACGGTACGGACGAGTCCCGCGGGGCGGCCCGTGGCGTCGTGCACGACGACGATCCCCACCGTGCGCTTGCCGGGGGTCGCGCCCGTCCAGGCCTGGAGGGCGAGGAGCGCGGCCGTGGTCCCGAGGGCCCACCACGTCCCGCCGGGCGCCGGTGTCTCCGTGCTCGTGCTGAAGCTGATCGTCGGGACCCAGGCGACCTCGTAGGCCGGCCCCACGGCGAGGAACAGCACCGTCGCGGCGATCGCGGTGTCGAGCAGCGACGCCACGACCCGCCGTGACCAGCTCGCGTAGGGGCCGGGCGCAGGTCCGAGCTCCGGGAGCGCGTCGTCGAGGTTCCCGGCTCCGACGGATTCCGTCGGCCCCCTGCCGGTCGGGGCGTCGATGGCCACGCGCGCATCCTGGCACACCCTGCTCCCGCTGAACACACCCTCTCGCCGAGCACGAGGTTGCCGGCGTTCTCGGCGCGAGAACGCCGGCAACCTCGTGCTCGACGCGGAGCAGCCTCGTGCTCGGCCGTCGTCTCAGCGGAAGGAGTGCGGCCGACCTCGGGCGACGGTCGCGAGCACCGGGACCATGAGCGCGAGGGAGACCCACGGGAGGCCGCCCGGTCCCGCGACGGCGAGCGCCGCGCCGCCGACGGCCCCGCCGAGCGCGACGGACGTGTTCCAGACGGTGACGAGCGCGGACTGCGCGACGTCGGCGCCGTCGCCCGCGGCCCGGGCGGCGGCGGTCGTGTAGAGCGTCCCGGCGCCACCGAACGCGGCGCCCCAGGCGGCGACGGCGAGCACGACGACGACGGTCGACGTCGGGGCGAGGCCGAGCACGAGCATCGCGAGGGCGAAGACGACGACTGACCCGAGGGTGAGGGCGCGCAGGCGGTGGTCGATGAGCGCGCCGACGAGCACGAGCGCCCCGGCGGACGCGGCGCCGAGGACGAGCAGGAGCGCGCTGGTTCGCGAGCCCTGGCCGAGGTGCGCGAGGTGGACCGCGACGTACGTGTAGAGCGACGTGTTGGCGAGCACGTTGAGCCCGGTGACGAGCAGCACGGGCCGCAGCCCGGGACGGGGGAGGACGGCGCGGATCGCGAGCTGTGCGCCGCGCGGGGTGCCTGCCGCGCCGGGGACGCCGAGCCGGATCCAGGCGAGCAGCGCGACCCCGACGACGGAGAGGACGCCGAACGTCCAGCGCCACCCGACGGCGGCGCCCAGCACGGCCCCGGCGGGGACGCCGAGCGTGAGGGCGAGCGGGCCGCCGGCCATGGCGATCGTCATCGCACGGCCGACGCGGTCCGCCGGCACGATCCGGCGCACGTACCCGGGCAGGAGCGCCCACGTCAGACCGGCGACGAGCCCTGCGGCGAAGCGCGCGACGAGCGTCAGCGCGAACGACGACGACACCGCGGTCACGGTGTTGGCGACGACGAACCCCGCGACCGTCACGAGGAGCAGCGTGCGGCGGTCCCACCGCACCGTGGCACGCGTGAGCGGGATCGCGGCGACGATCGCCCCGACGGCGAACGCGGTGACGGTCTGCCCGGCCGCTCCGGCCCCGACGCCGAGGTCGGCGGCCATGGCGGGCAGCACGCCCGCGGGGAGGATCTCGGTGAGCAGCGTGAGGAACCCCGACGCCGCGAGCGCGACGAGCGCGCCGACGGGCAGGACGCCGGGGCTGGGGGTCACCGGGGTCGGCGGGGGTGCCGGAGTGCCGACCGAGGTGGGGCCCGTGACGGCGGCGGGAACGGTGGTGGGTGTGCTCGTCGTGGACATGGGGTTAGCATCGATGTCTGACATTGATGTGAAGGTCAAGCGCCACGACCCGGTGAGGTGGATCACGTGCGAATCGGCGAGCTGTCCCGGCGCACCGGGACCCCGACGCGACTCCTGCGGTACTACGAGGAGCAGGGCCTGTTCACGCCCGAGCGGGCCGAGAACGGCTACCGCGAGTACGGCGAGCACCTCGTCGACCGCGTGCTCCAGATCCGCGGGCTCCTCGAGGTGGGCTTCACGACGAAGATCATCAAGGAGTTCCTGCCCTGCCTCGGCAACGCGCCGGAGATCCACCTGCACAACGCCTACCCGGACAAGATCGCGCTCCTCGAGACCGAGCTCGCGCGCCTGGAGGACCGCATCCGCATCCTCGAGAAGAACCGCGAGGCGATCGCCGACTACCTCGACCGCATCCGCCCGTACGCGCAGCGGCCGGAGGACCGCGTCGCCGGGAGCGCCTCGTCGAGCACGACGTTGCTGTCGTCATCCGCCGGATAGCGACGGCAACGTCGTGCTCGGCGGGGGATGGGCAGGGGTGTGGGCGGGGGGCCTCGGTCACTCGGGGCGCGGGGCGTACATGATGACGGCGACGCCGGCGAGGCACAGCAGCGCGCCGGCCACGTCCCAGCGGTCCGGGCGGAAGCCGTCCACGACCATGCCCCACGCGAGCGAGCCGGCGACGAACACCCCGCCGTACGCGGCGAGGATGCGGCCGAAGCTCGCGTCCGGCTGGAGCGTCGCGACGACGCCGTAGAGCCCGAGCGCGACGACGCCCGCCCCGATCCACAGCCAGCCCCGGTGCTCGCGCAGCCCCTGCCACACGAGCCACGCCCCGCCGATCTCGAGCAGCGCGGCGAGCACGAACAGCGGGATCGAGCGCGCGAGGTCCATGCTCGCCAGCGTAGGGGCGTGGGCGCGCACCCGAGGAAGGATCCCGTCGTGCAAACGTAGGTCGGGATTCGGCGTAGCCTTCCGGGGTGACGACTCCCAGACACCAGCCGCCCGTGCTCTCCGACGTGGCTGAGCTCGCCGGGGTGAGCGTCTCGACGGTCTCGCGCGTCCTCACCGGACGCACCCCGGTGAGCCCGCGGCTGCGGGACAAGGTGCAGGCCGCCGTCTCGCAGCTCGGCTACCGCCCCAACGCCGCTGCGCAGACGCTCGTCAGCGGGCGGAGGTCGACGGTCGCGGTGCTCGCGCGCAACACGCTGCGCTACGGCTACGCCGCCACGCTCCAGGGGATCGAGGAGGCGGCGCGCGCCGCGGGCTACGTCGTCTCGATCGCCGTCGTGGAGTCGGAGGCCCCTCGCGACCTGGGCCGGGCGGTCGACCTCGTCCTGTCGCAGTCGCTCGCCGGAGCGATCGTGGTCGAGTTCGACTCGCTCGGCGTGCGCACGCTCGAGGCGCTGCCGGAGGCGCTGCCCGTCGTGGCGGCCGCGGGTGCGCGACGGCGGCAGGGGCCGCGACCGCACGCGTTCCTCGACGACCAGGCCGGCGGCGAGGAGGCGACGCGCTACCTGCTGGGGCTGGGGCACCGCACCGTCCACCACGTCGCGATCCCCGCGACCCGGCCGCGCAGCGGGCGCAGCTGGGGGTGGCGGCGCGCGCTCGAGGCGGCCGGGGTCGAGCGGCCGGACGTGGTCCAGGCGAGCTACGACCCCGACTCCGGCTACGAGGCGGGGCTGCGCCTGGCCGACGACCCCGACGTCACCGCCGTCCTGTGCGGAAACGACGAGCTGGCGATCGGCGTCATGCGGGCGCTGGCCGAGCGCGGGCGCCGCGTCCCGGAGGACGTCAGCGTGGTCGGGTTCGACGACCAGCCGTTCGCGCGCATGTGGAGCCCGCCGCTGACGACGGTCGCCCAGGACTTCGTGGACCTCGGCCGGCGCACCTTCGGGATGCTGGCGCGCTGGGTCGAGACGGGCGAGCCGCCGGAGGACAGCGCGACCCGGCCCACGCTCGTCGTCCGGGAGAGCGCCGCGCCGCCGCGCGTCTGACCCCGCGCCTGACCTCCCGGCGCCTGGTGTCGCGCGTCGGACGCCCCCGCGTGCCTGACGCGCTCCCGTGGCGCTCGGCCCGACGCGCTCGTCCTCGACCGCGGGCCTTGCCTGACGTCTCCGCCCCCGTCCCGGGGCCTCTTCTTCCGCCGCGACCACGGCCGATCGGACGCCGCTCTTCTGACCGACGTTTGCAGAACCTTGGATGTGTGCGCTAACTTCTGACCAACGTTTGCAGAACCCGCACCGGTGCGGGGCGACGAGGGAGTGCGCGTACGTGGTGAGCACAACGATGGCCGAGGACGTCCGGGACGCGGGCGGGACCCCTGTCTGGCCCCGGGTGGTGCGTCTGGCGGCGGCGGGGGCCGCCGTCGTCCTGCTGCTCCCCGAGGACGGTCTCCCCGAGGTCCTGCACTGGGGCTCTGACATCGGCGAGAGCCGGCAGGACCTCGAGGCCCTCGAGCGCGCGACCCGCCCCGTCCTCGCCACGAACGGCGTCGACCAGGGGGTGCGCGTCTCCCTGCTGCCGGAGTCCTGGACCGGCTGGACGGGCACGCCGGGCCTCGCGGGGCACCGCGCGGGCGCGAGCTGGTCGCCCCGGTTCCGCCCGGTCCGGATCGACGTCGACCAACGTCGGGACGGCGGCGCGGTCGTCGTCGAGGCGCGCGACGCGGACGCGGGGCTGCGCCTCGGGCTGGAGCTGGAGATGCTCCCGTCGGGGCTGCTCCGCCTCCGCGGCCGCGTCACCAACGTCGCCGCCCGGCCCTACACGCTCGACGGCCTGCGGCTCGCCCTGCCGGTCCCCACGACGGCGGACGAGCTCCTCGACCTCGCCGGTCGCTGGGCCAAGGAGCGGGTCCCGCAGCGCTCCGCCTTCGTCGTCGGCTCCCACGTCCGCGAGGGTCGGCACGGCCGGACCGGCGCGGACGCCGCGACCGTGCTCGTCGCGGGCGAGCCCGGGTTCGGGTTCGACGCCGGGGAGACGTGGGGGGTCCACGTGGCCTTCAGCGGCAACCACGTCGTCTCCGCCGAGCGGACCTTCGACGGGCGTCGGCTCCTCCTCGGGGGCGAGCTGCTGCTCCCCGGCGAGGTGGAGCTCGCCCCGGAGGAGTCGTACACGGGCCCCTGGCTCTACGCGAGCCACGCGGACGGTCTCGACGCGCTCGCCGCGCGGTTCCACGACCACCTCCGCGCACGACCCGGCCACCCGCGCACCCCGCGACCGGTCGTCATGAACGTGTGGGAGGCCGTGTACTTCGACCACGACCTCGACCGCCTCAAGGGGCTCGCCGACCTCGCCGCCGAGGTGGGGACCGAGCGGTTCGTCCTCGACGACGGCTGGTTCGGCGGGCGTCGGGACGACGCCACGGGCCTCGGCGACTGGACCGTGTCCGACGACGTCTGGGGAGACGGGCGCTTCGCCGACCTCGTCCGGCACGTCAAGCGGCGCGGGATGGAGTTCGGCCTCTGGTTCGAGCCCGAGATGGTGAACCTCGACTCCGACCTCGCCAGGCGGCACCCCGAGTGGATCCTCCAGGTGGAGGGACGGCTCCCCGTCGAGGCGCGGCACCAGCAGGTGCTCGACCTCTCGCACCCGGGCGCGTACGAGCACGTGCTCTCGAGCATCGTCGCGATCGTCCGCGAGCACGGTGTCGACTTCGTCAAGTGGGACCACAACCGCGACCTCGTCGACGCGGGCTCGACGCGCACCGGTCGTGCAGGGGTCCACGAGCAGACCCTCGCGACGTACCGCCTCCTGGACGAGGTCCGCGAACGGTGCCCGGGGCTCGAGATCGAGTCCTGCTCGTCCGGCGGAGCGCGCGTCGACCTCGAGATCCTCGAGCGGACCGACCGGGTCTGGGCGTCGGACTGCATCGACGCCCACGAGCGGCAGCAGATCCAGCGCTGGACGGCGCAGCTCCTCCCGCCCGAGCTGGTCGGCAGCCACGTGGGGGCCGACCGGGCGCACACGACCGGGCGCCGGCTCGACCTGTCGTTCCGCGCGGCCACGGCGCTCTTCGGCCACTTCGGGATCGAGTGGGACCTCTCGGAGGCCACGGAGGCGGAGCGGCGCGAGCTCGCCGACTGGGTGGAGCACTACAAGCAGGTGCGCCACCTCGTGCACACGGGCCGGGTCGTGCGCCGGTCGCTGGAGGGGGGAGACCTGTGGCTGCACGGCGCCGTGAGCCCGGACCGCACGGAGGCGCTGTACGGGCTCACGCTGCGCGAGCGCCACGTGACGTGGCCCGCGGGGCGCGTGCAGCTCCCCGGTCTCGACCCCGACGCGACCTACGTCGTCCGCCCGTCCGGGCCGTCGATGGTCCGCGCCGACGACCCGCGGTCGGCGCCCGCGTGGTGGGCGGGCGGGCTCCGGCTGAGCGGAGCGGCCCTCGGGTCCGTCGGGCTGAGCGTCCCCGCGCTCGACCCGGACCAGGCGGTGCTGATCCACGTGGAGGTGGAACGATGACCACGCAGGCGACGGGTCCACGGCGGACGACCGCCCCTCCGACGGCGCGACGACGGTCGCAGGAGCTGCGGAACCTGCCGGCGGCCCTGCTGTTCGTGCTGCCTGCCGGGATCGGGTTCGTCGTCTTCTTCCTGTGGCCGGCGCTCCGGGGGATCTGGCTGAGCCTCACCGACTCGACCGCCTTCAACACCGGCGGGTTCGTGGGGCTCGAGAACTACCAGCGGATGGTCGCGGACCCGGTGTTCTGGAACGCCTTCAAGGTGACCGTCTGGTACGTGCTGCTCAACATCGGCCTTCAGACGGTGCTCGCGGTCGTGGTGGCGGTGCTCATGCACCGGCTCACGCGGTCCTTGGTGGTCCGCGGCATCATCCTCACGCCGTACCTCGTGTCCAACGTCGTCGCGGCGATGCTCTTCCTCATGCTGCTCGACTACCAGCTCGGCTTCGTCAACGAGCTGGTCGAGTCGCTCGGCGGCGACCGCATCATGTTCTTCGGCGACCAGTCGCTCGTGATCCCGACGATCGCCCTCGTCAACGTGTGGCGCCATCTCGGCTACACGGCGCTCCTGCTGTTCGCGGGACTTCAGACGATCCCCGAGAACCTCTACGAGGCGGGCCGCGTCGACGGCGCGTCCGAGCTGCGCATGTTCCGGTCGATCACGATGCCGCTGCTGCGCCCGTACCTGGGTCTCGTGCTCATCGTCACGATGATCGGCTCGTTCCAGGTGTTCGACACCGTCTCCGTCGCGACCCAGGGCGGGCCGGCGAACGCCTCGAACGTCATCCAGTACTACATCTACGAGGTCGCCTTCAGCCGCGGGTACGACTTCGGGTACGCGTCGGCCATGTCGGTCGCGCTGCTCGTGGTGCTCGCCGCGATCGCGATCGTCCAGTTCCGGCTCACCCGGGCGAACCAGAACGACATGGCGTGAGGTACCGATGACCACCACAGCTCCCGCTCCCGTCGCCACGCCGACCGGACCCGCCCATCCCGAGCCGGCACCCCGCCGGCGCCGACGTCGCACCACGCCGGGCCGGGTCCTCGGCTGGGTCGTGCTCGCGCTCCTCCTGGTCGTGACGCTCTTCCCCTTCTACTGGATGCTCCGCACCGCGTTGTCCACGAACGCCGCGCTGCCGGGAGGAGCGGCCGACCCGCTGCCGGTCGGGTTCAGCGGGGAGGGCTTCCGCCGCGCGCTCGGGCTCGCCACGGCACAGGAGTCGCTCGCGGACGGCGGGTCCGGCGCCTCGATGGACTTCCCGCGCTACCTGCTGAACTCGGTCGTGGTCGCGACGCTCGTCACCGTGTGCCAGGTGTTCTTCTCGGCGATGGCGGCGTACGCGTTCGCGCGGCTGCGCTGGCCGGGGCGCGACGCCGTCTACGCGGTCTTCCTCGCCGGCCTGATGATCCCGACCATCTTCACGCTGCTGCCGAACTTCCTGCTCGTGCGCGACCTCGGTCTGCTCGACACGCTGCCCGGCATCGCGCTCCCCACGATGCTCATGACGCCGTTCGCCGTGTTCTTCCTCCGCCAGTTCTTCGCCGGGATCAGCTTCGAGATCGAGGAGGCGGCGAAGCTCGACGGTGCCGGCCGGTTCCGGACGTTCTTCACCATCGTGCTGCCCATGGCGTCGCCCGCCGTGGTCACGCTCGCGGTCCTCACGTACATCACGGCCTGGAACGACTACCTGTGGCCTCTGCTCGTGAGCCAGTCCGACGACTCACGAGTCCTGACCCTCGCGCTCGGGATCTTCCGGGCGCAGTCCCCCCAGGCGTCCCCGGACTGGGCGGGGCTCATGGCGGCGACGCTGCTCGCGGCGCTGCCGATGCTCCTGCTCTTCCTCGCCTTCGCGAAGAGGATCGTCAACTCGATCGGCTTCACCGGGATCAAGTAGCCGCTCGGCACCAGGGGGTAGGGGGTACGGGCCGGCGGCCGTCGGACCCGACAACCATTCCGCACCATCGACGCGGATGTCTGCGAAAGGGAACAACGATGCGAAAGTCTGTCCACGTCGCGGTGGCGGGATGCCTGGTCCTGGCCCTCGGTGCGTGCTCGTCGGGAGGCGGCTCGGGCTCGGGAGGGTCGGGCGAGCAGGTCTCGTACTGGCTCTGGGACTCGAACCAGGTGCCCGCCTACCAGGAGTGCGCGGCCGCGTTCACGGAGCAGAACCCGGACATCACGATCAAGATCGAGCAGTTCGCCTGGGACGACTACTGGACGAAGCTCACCGCCTCCTTCGTGGGAGGCTCCGGC
Source organism: Cellulosimicrobium sp. 4261 (assembly GCF_040546915.1). Taxonomy (NCBI): domain Bacteria; kingdom Bacillati; phylum Actinomycetota; class Actinomycetes; order Micrococcales; family Promicromonosporaceae; genus Cellulosimicrobium; species Cellulosimicrobium sp. 4261. Next base: position 140,737 of record NZ_JBEPOQ010000007.1, on the reverse strand, counting down.
CCGGACGTGTTCGTCGACCACCTGTCGAAGTACGGCGAGTTCGCGGCGCAGGGCCAGATCGTCCCGCTCGACGACCTCGTGGAGGAGGACTCGGTCGACACGTCGGTCTACGCCGACGGCCTCGTCGACCCGTGGCGGTACGCCGACGGGTCGCTCTACGGCCTGCCGAAGGACTGGGACACGACCGCGTTCTTCTACAACGAGGCGCTGGTCGCCGACGCGGGCTACACGGCGGAGGACCTGTGGGCCGCCGACTGGAACCCCGACGACGGCGGCACGTTCGAGCAGATCGTCGCGCACCTGACGGTGGACGCGAACGGCGTGCGCGGTGACGAGGCCGGGTTCGACGCGTCGAACGTCGCGGTCTACGGCCTGGGCATCAACCCGAACTTCGAGGAGACGGGCCAGATGCAGTGGGCGAACTTCACGGGGTCGCTCGACTGGGACTACCTCGACCAGAACCCGTGGGGCACGCGCTACAACTTCGACGACCCGGAGTTCCAGAAGACCGTCGACTGGTTCTACGGCCTCGCCGACAAGGGCTACGCGCCCGCCGCCGGGGTCTTCTCCGAGGAGACGCTCACCCAGGTGGGCTCCGGCAAGGTCGCCATGGGTACCAACGGCTCGTGGGCGACGGGAACCTTCAAGGCGCTCGAGGGCGTCGACGTCGGGATCGCGCCCGGGCCGGTCGGGCCGACGGGTGACCGCGCCTCGGTCTTCAACGGCGTCGCCGACTCGATCAGCGCGTCGTCGAAGAAGCAGGACGCGGCCTGGGAGTGGGTCAAGTACCTCGGGTCGAGCGCGTGCCAGGACGTCGTCGCCGAGCACGCCGTCGTGTTCCCCGCGATCCCCGGCTCGGCCGACAAGGCGCTGGAGGCCTTCGACGCGAAGGGCTGGGACGTCTCGGCGTTCTTCAGCTACCGCGAGGACGGGCGCACGTTCCTCCCGCCGATCACCGTCCGGGCCGGCGAGGTGAACGCGATCGCGTCGGTCGCCTTCGAGGACATCGCGCTCGGGAACAAGGACGCGTCGTCGCTGACCGAGGCCAACGAGCAGATCAACGCGGTCCTCGCGGACTGAGCACCAGCACGACGGCGGGGTGCGGCGGAGTGGCCGCATCCCGTCGGCGGGGCGGTCGTCCCGGCCGCCCCGCTTCCCGACAGCACGAAGGAGTGTGGACAGATGCACGGCAGGAGAGCGGACGGCGGGCGCAGGATGCTTCGCCGGCTCACGGCAGGGCTGACCGCGTCCGTGGTCGCGGCGACCGGCGCGGTGACCGTGCTGCCCGGCGCGGCGGCCGCGGAGGACGTGGAGGTCCTGGCCGTCGACCTGGCAGCGTCGACGGGCGCGGTGCAGGGCGGAGCCTCGGGCATGCTCTACGGGCTGGGCGACGACGGCGTGCCCACCGACCCGATCATCGCGGGGGCCCGGCCGACCAACGTCACCCAGAAGGCGCCGCACGGCGCGCAGCACCCCAACGGGGACCCGCTCGACGTCGAGCGCTCGCTCTTCGAGAACGGGGGCGAGTACCTGATGGTGAACATCCAGGACTACTACCCCGACTGGCCCTACAACGGCGGCAAGCGTCCCGAGGACTTCGACACGTACCTCGACATCGTCCGCACCGTGGTGACGAGCATCGTCGAGGAGTCCGACCACCCCGAGCGGTACGTCTTCACCCCGTTCAACGAGCCCGACGGCATCAACTGGTACGGCGACTGGAACGCGATGCGGGACACGTTCCTCGCGGACTGGAAGGCCGCCTACGAGACCATCAAGGAGGTCTACCCGGAGGCGAGGATCGCCGGCCCCGGTGACGCGTGGTGGCACGGGACGAGCACCCGCCAGATCCTCACCTACGCCAAGGCCCACGACGTCCTGCCGGACATGTGGACGTGGCACGAGCTCGGTGTCGAGAACCTCGCGACCTTCCGCTCGCACCTCGCCGAGTTCCGCCGGATCGAGCAGGAGGTCGGCGTGGGCCCGCTGCCCGTGAACATCACGGAGTACGCGATGCGTCGTGACATGGGCGTGCCGGGTCAGCTGGTGCAGTGGATCTCGATGTTCGAGGACGAGAAGGTCGACGCCCAGACGGCGTACTGGACCTTCGCGGGCAACCTCAACGACAACATGGCCAAGAACAACGGCGCGAACGGCGCGTGGTGGCTGCTCAAGTGGTACGGCGACCTCACGGGGGAGACCGTGGAGCTCACCCCGCCGGCCCTGGACAAGGTCGACACGCTGCAGGGGCTCGCCGCCCTGGACGCCGAGAGGCGTCAGGCGACGGTGCTCTTCGGTGGCGGCTCGAAGGACGTCCGCGTCGACGTGTCGGGGGTCGACCCGGAGGTCTTCGGCGACGAGGTCGACGTCCAGGTGCGCCGGGCGGAGTTCACCGGGCAGGAGGGCGAGGCCCTGGCGCCGCCGGTCGTGGTGGCCGAGCGCGCGTCGGTGGTCGACGGCGCGGTGCAGGTCGTCGTCCCGAACGACGACCGTCACTCCGCCTACCAGGTCGTGGTGACGCCGGCCCTCGACGAGGCGCCCGTGGCGGACACGACGTGGAGGCAGCGCGTGGAGGCGGAGTCGACCCGGCTGTCCGGGCTGACGGTCGTGGACCGACCGGCCGGTGACGCGTGGACGTTCGCGGCCTCGGGCGCCAAGGACGTGCGCGGGTTCACGACGGCGGGCGCGTCGGCGTCGTGGACGGTCGACGTCCCGACGACGGGCACCTACCGCCTGGGCGTCATCGCGGGGGTGAACGGGCCGAACGTGGGGCCGGGTTCGCACGCGCTGTTCGTCGACGGGGCTCCGGCGGGGACGATCCGCTACGAGGCGGGGTTCTCGGACTCCTACCGCGGCAAGGCGGAGGTCCTGGTGGAGCTCGAGGCGGGTGCGCGCGAGCTGTCGGTGCGCGCGAGCGCCGACGGGTCGAGCGTGCTGCCCGGGGCGAACGTCACCCTCGACCGGTTCGACCTCGAGCGGGTGGACGGGCCGGACACGACGACCTATCCGGCCCACCTCGCCCGCCTGCAGGGCGCGTCGGTCTCCTACGACGCCGGAGAGGCCGGGCGGGTGCACGTCGGCGGCGAGGACACCGCGACGTTCTACGTGGCCGCGCGCGAGACGGGGTACTACGACGTCGCGCTCGACTACTCCGCGGGCGCACCGACCACGGTGGGCCTGCGGCTCAACGGCCGGGAGGTCGTGGGCCTCGAGGCCGACGCCGCCGGTGCGCGCACCTCGTCGGCGCGGGTGCACCTCGCGCAGGGGATCACGGAGCTCGCGGTCACCGCGCCGGGCGGCATCTCGCTGGGTTCGCTGACGACCACGCGTGCGGCCGGGTCGGACGCGTCGGTCGAGACGGTCGAGGCCGAGGACGTGCTCCAGCTCTCGGGCGGCGCGCGGCTGGAGTCGGTCGCGCAGCCGACCGACGTGTCGGGACGGCAGGTCTCCTGGCTGGGCGGCAGCGAGCAGAGCGTCGCGGTGTGGCCGCGCGCCGAGGGTGTGGGCGCGGGCCAGTACGACCTCGTGGTGCGGTACGCGAACGCGGAGAAGAACACCGGGCACGCCTACAACACCGACGTCATCACGCGTTTCCTCGACGTGAGCGAGGCCGGCGGCGGCACCACGCGCGGCGCCTTCCGGCACAACTACTCGTGGAAGGGCTTCTGGACCCACACGGTCGCGCTGGACCTGACCACCGACGACGGCGCCCTGACACTGGGCAACGCCACGGGCTGGGCCCCGAACCTGGACACCCTCGCCCTCGCACCGCTCGTGCTGGACGTGAGCAACGGGACGTCCTCGCCGGGCGTCGCGGTGGAGGTCCAGGTGCAGCCGCGCTGCCTGGCGGGCACCGCGTACCTCGCCGTGCGGGCGACGAACGAGGAGCCGTCCGCGGTCGACGTCGGCGTCGTCACGGCGTACGGCAGCCGCGACTTCGTGGCGGTCGCACCCGAGCGCTCCGGCTACCAGTCGTTCGCCGTGCGCGCGACCCGGCTCGAGGCGGGGACCGTCACGGTGACCGCGTCGACGGACGGGCGCGACGGCCGGTACGACGTCGCGTACGACGCGCTCGACTGCGGCTGACCGCCTGACGGTCGACCGACGTCGCTCGGGCCCCGCACGGGAGTGGACCGTGCGGGGCCCGAGCGTCGTGCTCCCCAGGGGGCACGAGCGCCGAGGATCCCGAGGCGGAGCGCCGCGCGGCTACCGCCGGACCTGCTCCAGCGGCTCCGCGAGCCGGGTGCACTCGCTGCACCGCAGGCGACGTGCCGTCCGCACGACGGGGTTTCCCACGGAGGTGGCGGGGATCCGGATCCTCACCTCGTGGGTGTGCTCCGCGCACGTGGCCGCGCCGCACTCGCTGCACACGGCCGTCGCGACCCGGCCGTCGCGGGGGGTGGTCCCGCACACTGCATGGCTCCTGCTCTCCGCCGGCGCCGGGCGCCGGCTGCTCGGTGACTCCGTCGTCCTGCGCGCCGGGCGTCGTCGTCCGGGCGCGGGTGCCGTTCAGCGGGCGGTGCTGTCCGCGCGGTCCGTGGCGATCGCGCGGACGGGTCGGCACGGGTTCCCCACCGCGACGACGCCCGCGGGGATGTCTCGCGTGACCACGGAGCCGGCCCCGATGATGCTGTCGTCGCCGATCGTCACGCCGGGCGTGATGGTGACCGAGCCGCCGATCCACACGTTGCTGCCGATCGTGACGGGCTCGGGGCGCTCCCAGCCCTCGCGGCGGCGGACGACGTCCTCGGCGTGGTTCGGCGTGTAGATCGAGCAGCGCGGCCCGATGAGGCAGTCCGGGCCGATCGTGACGAGGCCGCCGCCGATGACCATGAAGTCGGCGTTGACGAAGGTCCGCGCGCCGATCAGCAGACGGTCGCCGTAGTCGATCGTCAGCGGCGGGCGGAAGTCGATCCCGTCCTCGGCGCCGGGGACGAGGCGGTGGAAGAGGCGGCGCGCCTCGTCGACGTCCTCGTCGTACACGCGCCCGATGCGGGCGCACGTCGCGTGCGCGTCGCGGGTCAGCTCCTGCAGCGCCGGCGACGTGCGGTAGCGCAGCCACCCGCCGGAGAGCAGGCTGCGCAGGTCCTCGTCCGTGGCGGCCAGCTCGGCCATCCTCGTGGTCGGCTCGGTCGTGCTGCTCATCGGACTCCCTCGTCGCCGATTAGTATTTCGGTTAAACATATAAGCGTCCGGCACGCGACGCAAGGCCCCTCGAGGACGACTTCCGTGCCGCCGTCGCCGGGACGGTCGCGCGCGGCGCGGTCACGGCGTGCGGTCGAGCACGCGGCGCAGACGGGCCTTCTTCTCGTTCTCGCGCACGACCCACGCCACGTCCGGGTCCGACGACCCGCGCAGCGTCGCGAACCGCGGCACACCGGCGGCCGGGTCGCCGACGACGGCGACGCTCCAGCAGTACCCGAGGGCCTGGCGCAGCGTGCGCACGTCGGGGTCGCGGCGCGCGTCAACGGGGAGCGCGCCGATCGAGGCGGTCGCGGCCGCGCACGCGTCCAGGGCGGCGGTCGCGGTCGCGGGGTCGCGGAGGAGACGCGGTTCGCAGATCCCGGCGACGGCGGCGCGACGGACAAGCGGGTCGGGGTCGGCGACCCACGACGCGACGAGCGCGCGCAGGGTGGCGGGCTCGGCGTCCCCGATGCGCTGGAGCGCCATCGCGGCGGCCTCGCGGACGCGCCAGGACCCGTCCGACGCGCGGGCGCGCAGCCGGTCGGTCGGCTCCGCGCGCGCGTCGGCGGGGGCCTCGACGACGAGCCGGCCCAGCCCGCACGTCCCGCAGCACCGGAGGTACTCGTCGGGGTCGTCGGCCAGGGCGCGCACGAGGTCGGCGGGCGCGACGTCGGCGAACGCGCCGAGGAGCTCGAGGTTCGCCCGGGGCCCGGGCAGGCCCGACCCCGCGGTGAGGTGCGCGCGCACTGCCGCCGGGTCGCCGTCGAGCGCGCGCAGCGCGGCCCGGTGCTCCTCCCGCACGGTCATACCGACCACGCTAGGACGCGGCGCCCCCGTCCGACAGGGTCTTTCGGCCAGCGCTGCCGGAGCGGCCGCGCCGAGCCGATTCCGTCCGGGGGCGTCGCCGTCGGGCTCAGCGCAGCGGGTCGAACGCGCGGATCTCGTCGGGGGTCTCGCCGGTCGTCACGAGGTGGGCGAGCGCCCGGCCGGTCGCGGGCCCGAGCACCATGCCCCACATGCCGTGGCCGCCCGCGACGTAGACGCCGCGCGTGCGCGTCGCGCCGACGAGCGGCAGGCCGTCCGGCGTGACCGGGCGCGAGCCGACCCACTCGTCGTGACGCTCGTCGAGGTCGACGCCCTGGAACAGGTGCCGCACGGACGCGAGGATCGCCTCGATGCGCCGGGGCTGGAGCGGCTCGTCCGGGCCGCGGAACTCCATGGTCCCCGCGATGCGGAACCGGCCCTGGTAGGGCGTGCACGCGACGCGGCGCGCGGGCAGGTAGATCGGCGTCTCGACGGGCTCGTCGGTCTTCACGGTGAACGAGTAGCCGCGTCCGGCCTGCACGCGCGTGCGCACGCCGAGCGGCGCCGCGAGCGAGGGCAGCCACGCGCCGGTCGCGAGCACGACGGCGTCGCCGCGCAGCACGACGCCCTCCTCGCGGTCGGCGGGGGACGCGGCCCGGCGCGGCGCCCCGGCGTCCGGCCCGACGCCGTCGGCCACCCCGGACCCGTCGCTCGCCCCGGCGCCCACGAGCGCGGGGTGCCGGGCGGCGTCGGGGTGCACCGCACGCGCGAAGACGCACGCGCCGAGGCGGCCGGGCTCGACGTCGAGCACGTCGAGGCCGGTGAGGATGGTGCCGCCGCGGGCGCGCACGGAGTCGGCGAGCGCGTGGACGTACGGTCCGGGCTCGAGGAAGCGCTGACCCTCCAGCGCGTAGACGGTGGAGACGCGGTCCGTGAGCTGGTGCGCGCGCTCCCCGGCCTCGACGCGCCGGACGGGGACGGTCTGCCCGGCGGCGGCGACGTGCTCGAGCTCGCGCAGGAAGGGCCGAGCCTCGCGGACGTGCTCGAACGCGACGGTGAACGGGCCGGGGGTCGTGCCGGCCTCGACGCCGTGGCCGAGGCTGCCGCCTGCGGTGAGCTCGTCGAACGCGTCGAGCGCGACGCGGTCGATCGGGGTGAGGGCCGCCATCGCGCGGTCCCAGCGCGCCTGCGTCGCGTGCGCCATGAAGCGCGCGAAGAACGTCCACAGGCGCGGGTCGAACCGCAGCGGGACGTGCAGGGGAGCGGCGGGGTCGAGGAGGGCGCGCGGCCCGTACGTCCACAGCGACGGGTCGGCGAGCGGCATCGCCATGCCGGGGGTGAGCCACCCGGCGTTGCCCCAGGAGGAGCCCGCGGCGACGCCCTCGCGGTCGACGACGGTCACCTCGACGCCCTGCTCCTGGAGGTGCCACGCGGTGGCGAGCCCCACCATGCCGGCGCCGACGACGACGGCCGTGCGCGGGGCGCGGCCGGGGGGTGCCGTCCGGGCGTCGTGGGAACGGGGACGGGGACGAGAGGTCGTGCTCACGCCGGGCTCCTTCGACCGACGCCCGCCCCGCGGGTGGCGAGGCGGGCGCGTGGCTGGTGCGCGGCGGGATGGTGCCGCACGACTCTCAGCGTGGTGGATCCTTCGGTGTGCGGCAAGATGTGCCGAAGGATCGTCGATCCGGGCGGCGGCCGCTGCCCCGACGTTCATCCGTCCACCAGGGGAGGCCCGCCGTGCCGAAGGATCTTCGACCGCCCGCGCTGGACGACGTCGACCGCCGCATCCTCGACGTGCTCGCGACCGACGCGCGCGCCACGAACGCGGCGGTCGCCGCCCGCGTCGGCATCGCCGCCTCGACGTGCCACGCGCGCGTCCGGGCCCTCGTGGACCGCGGCGTGATCCGGGGCTTCCGGGCCGACGTCGACCCCGCGGCGCTCGGCCGAGGGCTCGAGGCGCTCATCGCGATCCGCCTCCAGGCCGGGGCCCGCAAGGGCCTGGAGGCGTTCCGCGACTACCTGCTGACCCTGCCCGACGTCGAGGGCGTCTTCTTCGTCACCGGCGACCGTGACTTCCTGCTGCACGTCGCGGTCGCCGACTCGGACGCGCTGCGCGACCTGGTGTCCCGGACGCTCAGCGTGCGACCCGAGGTGGCCGGGACGAGCACGACCGTGATCTTCGAGCACGCGCGCCCCTGAGGCTCCCCGGCCTCAGGCCACCGTCGTCCCCTCCCGCACGCGCGATCGCAGGACGTGCTTGGTGAGCTTGCCGGAGGGGTTGCGGGGGAGCTCGGTCACGAGCGCGACGTCGCGCGGCACCTTGTAGCGCGCGAGCCGGTCGGCGAGGAACGCGCGCAGCGAGTCGAGCGTCGGCTCGGCGCCGGGTGCGGGGACGACGAACGCGACGACCGTCTCGCCCCAGTCGGCGTGCGGCCGCCCGACGACGGCGACGTCCGCGACCTCCGGCGACCCGCGCAGCGCCTCCTCGACCTCCTGGGAGTAGACGTTCTCGCCCCCCGTGATGATGACGTCCTTGAGCCGGTCGACGATGAACAGGTACCCGTCCTCGTCGACGCGCACGACGTCGCCCGTGCGGTACCAGTCGCCCACGAGCACGGCCTCGGTCGCCTCCGGGTCGTCGAGGTAGCCGACCATCCGGGTGTCCGACCGCAGCCAGATCTCCCCGGTCCCGCCCGGGCCGACGTCGTTCCCGTCGAGGTCCACGACCCGCACGTCGACGCCGGGCATGCCCGCGTCCCCGATCGAGCCCGCCTTGCGCTCCTGGTCGGCCGGGCCGAGCGCGGTGCCGACCGGCCCCATCTCGCTCATGCCGTAGACCTGGTGCAGCTCGCCCGGGTAGGCGGCGCGGATCGCCCGCACGGTGTCGGCGCCGACGGGCGCGCCGCCCGCGAGCCACAGGCGCGCGCTCGACAGGTCGAACGTCGACAGGTCGATGCCCTGCGCGGCGGCGACCTGGAGCGGCGCGACGTACGCGATGGGCGCGCCGAAGAACGCGGTCGTGCGCTCGGCCGCGACCGTCCGCAGCATCTCGATCGGGTGGTACTCGCGCAGCAGCACGGTCGTGCCGCCGAGGAACACCATCGAGAGGAACCAGTTGTTGAGCGGCGAGGCGTGCCAGATCGGCATCGCGAGGAGGAAGCGGTCGTCCGCCCGCAGCCCGACGGCCGCAGTCGTGTAGGCCGCGACCGAGCTCAGCCCGCGGTGGGTGTGCTCGCAGCCCTTGGGGGCCGCCGTCGTGCCGGACGTGTAGAGCACCTGGGCGATGGTGTCCTGGTCCGGCGGCACGCCGTCCCACGGCTCGGCGGCCGCGACGAGCGCGTCGAAGTCGTCGTGCTCCCGCGTCCCCTCCGCATCCGCCGAGTCCTGCGCGACGGCGCTCGCCTCCGTCCACAGCCAGCGCACCTGGGGCGCGGCGGCGGCGACGACGGGGGCGAGGGTCGCGTCCGCGACGCCCAGCACGGCGCCGCTGTGGGCGACGAGCCGCGCGACCTCGGGAGCCTGGAGCTTGTGGTTGACGGGGACGAGCACGGCGCCCGCGCGCCACAGGCCGAACGCCGCGACGACGAAGCCCGGCGTGTTGTAGGTCATCACCGTGACCCGGTCGCCGGGGCGCACGCCGGCGTCCCGGAAGACCGCCGCGGCGCGGCGTGCGGCCGCGTCGAGCTCGGCGTACGTGAGGCGGCGCTCGCCCAGCACGAGCGCTTCCTTGGCCGGGACCTTGCGTGCCGTGCTCTCGAGCATGCTGCCCAGGTGCATGTCGTCCTCCTCGACGTCGTGCGCGGCGTCCTCGTCGACGCCCGCCCGGCCCGGCGGGCCGGTACCGCGATGAATTGAATCATGCTTCAATTCTTCGTGGAAGCCGCCCCGAGGCGGTTCACCCGACGGCGAGGGAGGGCCCGTGGCCTACCGCGAGACCCCGGCGACGCGCGCCGCGCGCGAGCGCAAGCGTGACGCCCTGCTGGACGCGGCGCGGACGATCGTCGCCGCGCACGGGTTCGCCGGCGCGAGCGTGCAGGCGCTCGCGGCGCGCGCCGGGGTGAGCACCGGCGGCGTCTACTCGTACTTCCCGACGAAGGCCGACCTGCTCGTCGCGGTGTTCCGCCAGGCGGCCGACGTCGAGCTCGACGCGGTGCGCGCGGCCGCCGCCGCGCGCCCCGACGACCCGCCGGGCGGCGGCACCGCGGCGCGCCTCGGCCGCGCCGTCGACACGTTCGCGCGGCGCGCGCTGCGCGGCCCGACGCTCGCGTGGGCGCTCCTGCTCGAGCCCGTCGACCCGGCCGTGGACGCCGCGCGCCTCGAGTACCGCCGCGCCTACGCGACGACGTTCGCGGACGTCGTGCGCGACGGCGTCGCGGCGGGCGAGATCCCCGACCAGGACGTCGACGTCGTCGCGACCGCGCTCGTCGGCGCGATCGGCGAGTCGCTCACCGGCCCGCTGTCCCCGCTCGCCGCGGCCCGCGACGTTCGGACCGCGGGCCCCGCTCCGACCTCGGGCGAGCGGGACGCCGTCGTGGCCACGATCCAGCGCTTCTGCCTGGGGGCCGTGGGCGCGCGGGCGGTGGCGCCCGCTCCCGCCTGACCCGCCCCGCCCGCCCGCCCGTCCGAGAGCACCCCGAGCACCGCCGCACCGACCGAGCCACCCGCAGAGCCGCAGGAGGACACCGTGACCCCGACCGACACCCGCAGCGACGCCCCCAGCCGGGCCGCAGGGACCGCCGCCGGCGCCGTCTCGCGCCCGGCACCCAGCACGACCCACCGCGTGACCAACCAGCCGCCCGAGCGCGAGGGGGTCAACGAGTACCTCGAACACCCCGTGCTGCGCGAGGCGGTGCACGCGTACGGCGGCGCGTGGGGCGAGGACCGGCTCGTCGAGGTCGGCGCGCTCGTCGGGACGGGCGACCTCCAGCGCGCGGCCGAGCTCGCGAACGTCCACGAGCCCGTGCTGCGCACGCACGACCGCCGGGGCCACCGCATCGACGAGGTCGAGTACCACCCCGCGTACCACGAGGTGATCGGGGCGGCTGTCGCGCACGGCGCGCACACGAGCGCGTGGGCGGAGCCCGGGCCGGGGGCGAACGTCGTGCGGGGTGCGGTGTTCTCGCTGTTCGCGCAGGTCGAGCCGGGCCACGCGTGCCCGGTCTCCATGACGCACGCGGCGGTGCCCTCGCTGCGGCACGCGCCGTCGCTCGCCGCGGTCTGGGAGCCGCGCCTGCTCTCCCGCGGGTACGACGGCGCCCTCGCAGCCCCGGGGAGCAAGCCCGGCGTGCTCGTCGGCATGGCGATGACGGAGAAGCAGGGCGGCTCGGACGTGCGCGCGAACGCGACGACGGCGGTGCCCGCCGGGGCGGACGGCGCCTACCTGCTGACCGGGCACAAGTGGTTCTGCTCGGCGCCGATGTCCGACGCGTTCCTCGTGCTCGCGCAGGTGCCGGGCGCACCGGGCGAGGGGGCGCCGTCGTGCTTCCTCGTGCCGCGCGTGCTGGAGGACGGCACGCGCAACGTCTTTCGCATCCAGCGCCTCAAGGAGAAGCTGGGCAACCGGTCGAACGCGTCGTCGGAGATCGAGCTCGACGGCACCGTCGGGTTCCTCGTCGGGGAGCCGGGCCGGGGTGTGCGGACGATCATCGAGATGGTGTCGCGCACGCGGCTGGACTGCGTGCACGGCTCGGCCGCGGGCATGCGCCAGGCGGTCACCGAGGCCCTGTGGCACGCGCGGCACCGGAGCGCGTTCGGTGCGGCGCTCGTGGACCAGCCCGCGATGACCGCGGTGCTCGCGGACCTCGCGCTCGAGTCCGAGGCCGCGACGCTCACGTCGGTGCGCCTCGCCGCCGCGCACGACGGCGAGTCCGAGCACGACCGCGCGTTCCGCCGCCTCGCGACGGCCGTGAGCAAGTACTGGGTGTGCAAGCGCGGGCCGCACCACGCGTACGAGGCGATGGAGTGCCTCGGCGGCAACGGGTACACCGAGGCGTTCCCGCTCGCGCGCCGCTACCGCGAGCAGCCGGTCATGGCGATCTGGGAGGGGTCGGGCAACGTCATCGCGCTCGACGTGCTCCGCGCCATGGGCCGCGAGCCCGCGTCCGTCGCGGCGTTCGAGGCGGAGCTCGCCACGACGGCGGGCGCGCACCCCGTCCTCGACGCGCACGTCGTGCGCACCCGCCGCCTGCTCGCGGAGGTCGCGGGGGCCGACGCCGGGGCGCAGCAGGCGCAGGCCCGCCGCGTCGTGGAGTCGCTCGCCCTCGCGCTCCAGGCGTCGCTCGTGGTGCGGCACGCGCCGTCGGGCATGGCCGACGCGTTCGTCGCCGCGCGGCTCGGCGAGGACCGCGGCCACGGGTACGGCGTCCTGCCCCGCGGCACCGACGCGCACGCGATCCTCGCGCGGCACACCGGGAGGTGAGCCGGACGGGGTCAGTCGCGCGTCACGTCGACGGTGAAGTGCACGCCGACCGTGAACCCGTGACCGTCGCCGCCGTCGAGGACGATCTCGTGCCGCCCGGGCGCCAGCGGCGGGATCTCCGCCCACACGCCCCACACGGACAGGGGGACGGTTCGTCGCGTCCGGGTGACCGGGTTCAGCCAGACGCCCCGGACGTCGAAGGGCGACGGCGTCCCGGTGGGCGTCGTGGGACGGGGCTCACCGTCCACGGTCACGGAGCCGTAGGCGTCCGGCAGGTCGTCACGGCCCAGCACGTCGCTCGACCACATGCAGAACGCCGGCCCGAAGAGGGGCGTCTGTGCGGGCACGGTGATGTGCCGGCGTTCGACGCCGCCGGTCGTGCCTGCGAGGAACCAGACGTCGCGCGGTTGGTTCCTCGCGGCGTCCTCGCCGGTCGGATCGGCAAGGGGGGTGCGCCAGGGCCCGGCCGCCGCGACCCACCGAACCCACCGTGCGGCCATGCCCTCGGTCGAGGTCGCGGCGAACGGAAGGGGCAGGTCGGAGCCCCGGCCGGACCCGGAGCTGTGCGTCGTCATGGGCTGAGGTTAGGGGATCGGCCGCGATGGGCCTGTGGGTGCCGCGCCGTACCGTCCGCGCCATGGACCGAGAGACCTTCTGGAGCGTCGTCGAGACGGCGCGCGAGCGGGCGGGCGCGGGTGCCGACGACCGCGGTGCGGAGGACGACCCGCTGCCCGGCGCCCTCACCGACCTCCTCGTCGAGCGGCTCACCGCCGACGAGATCCTGGCGTTCGCCGACGTCGCGGGGGCCGTGGCGCGCGACGCCTACGCGTGGCCGGTCTGGGGCGCGGCCTACCTCGTCGAGGGCGGGTGCAGCGACGACGCCTTCATGGACTTCCGCGACGGGCTCGTCCTCGCGGGGCGCGCGACGTTCGAGCGCACCCTGGCCGACCCGGACACGCTCGCCGACCACCCCGTCGTCGCCGCGATGGCCGACGCCGGGTCGCCCTGGTTCGGGTTCGAGTCGCTGGACTCGCTCGTGGGGGACGCGTGGTCCCGCGCGACCGGCGAGGACGACGAGGCGTACTACACGGCTCGGGAGCGGACGTCGTCGGGCCGCGCCCTCGCCGAACCCGTCGGCGAGCAGTGGGACTTCGACGACGACGAGGAGAACGCGCGCCGCCTCCCGCGGCTCACCGCCCTGTTCGCCGTGTGACGGGAGGGTCCGCCCCCGGGGGGCCGGGGGCGGGCCGGGTCACACGCGCCAGGCGAACAGGCTCGTCGGGTCGTACGCCGAGCGGACCGACGCGAGGCGCCCCGCGGTCTCGGGCGACCACGCGCGGGCGAGCGTCTCGTCCGTCCAGGGCCCGGGCAGGAAGTTGATGTTCGTCTCCGTCGCGGCCCACGGCTGCGACCACTGCGCGAACGAGGCCGCGGCGGCGGCCATGTCGGGCAGCCGCGGCGGGTTGACGCCCACGAGGCTCAGCAGGAACCCGGCGGTGCGGCCGCCCGCGGCGGACCCGCCCTCGACGTCGCGCGCCCCGGCGCCGCCGACGTGCCGCAGCTCGGCCGCGACGAACGGCGACCCGCTGCCTGGCCCGAGCTCGGCGAGGAACCGGTCGAGGAACTCGCCGTCGACCTCGCGCAGGCCCGCGCCGTAGACCCACGACGGCCCGGCGTCCTCCGGGTCCGCGTGGATCGTCGCGACGGCCGTCACGGGCAGCTCGCCGACCGTGTCGGCGAGGGCCGGCGCGAGGGCCCGCAGCGGCGCGGCGAGGCGCTCGCCCTCCGCGGCGTCGCCCGGGTAGGCGAAGCGCAGGGCGAGCACCGTGCGGCCGCGCAGGTGCTCCGGGACGAACGGGAGGTCCGGGAGGGCGAGCACAGCGACCGAGGTGGTGACGTCGTCGGGCGCGGTCGCGGTCCATGCCGCCCAGCCGCGCAGGACCTCCTCGACGTGCGGGGCGTCGAACGTGAGCGACCCCGCGTACAGCGTGCGCAGCGGCACGAGCTCGAGGTCGAGCCGCGTCACGACGCCGAGCCCGCCCTTCCCGCCGCGCAGCGCCCAGAAGAGGTCCGGCTCGGTGTCCGGACCCGCCTCGACGACGGACCCGTCGGCGAGCACGACCCGGAAGCCGCGCACTCGGTCCGAGGTGAGGCCGTGGCTGCGCGTCAGGGGCCCGTACCCGCCGCCGAGCGTGTACCCGACGACCCCGACGGAGGTCGACGACCCCGTGACGGGCGCGAGCCCGTGCTCCGCCGCCGCGTCGACGACCGCGCTCCAGCGCGTCCCGGCACCGATGCGCGCGATCCGCGTCGCCGGGTCGACCTCGACGCCTGCGAGGCCGCTCGTCCCGAGCACGAGGCCGTCCGTGATCGGAGACGACTCGCCGTGGCCCGTCGCGTGCGACCGCACGGGCAACCCGTGGTGGGCCGCGAACCGCACGGCCTCGACGACGTCGGCCTCCGTCTCCGCGAGCACGGCGACGTCGGGGTCGTGCGCGACGAGCGTGCTGTGCGCGGCGACGGCCTCCGCGGCGGTCGGGCCGCCGTCGGGCAGGTCGCCGCGCGCGAGGACGCGTCCCGTGACGCGGTCCCGCAGCGCGGCGACGTCGGTGGGCGAGAACGTGGTGGAGGCGGTCATGGTGCTGGTCCCCTTCGTCGCGGTGTGCGCGCTGCACGGCCGGAGGTGCGGTCAGGTCACCTGGACGACGACGCGCGGGCACGGTCTGTGACATGCCCGAGGGGTAGGGAGGGCGCCGCGTCAGGTTCGTGGCGTCCCGGCCAGCGGCAGCCAGTCGAGGACGACCTGGATCGTGCGGTCCCAGAAGCCCCACTCGTGCGTCCCGGGCGAGAACTCCGACCGCAGCGGCACGCCGGACTCATCGGCCACCCGCTCGAACGCCCGGTTGCCGTCGACGAGGAAGTCCTCCGTCCCGCACGCGAGGAACAGGTCGGGGAGGTCGGCCGTGCGGCCCTCGGCGGCGGCGCGGCGCAGCAGGGCCAGCAGGTCGTCGTCCGACCCCGCGATCTCGCGGTCGCCGAACACGCGCTCGATGTCCGGCAGCCGCCGCTCGCGGTACGACTCGTCGGCGAGGTCGAGCACCCCGGACAGGCTCGCCGCCGCCGCGAAGCGCCCGGGGTGCCGCAGCGCCCAGCGGAACGCGCCGTACCCGCCCATCGACAGCCCCGCGACGAACGTGTCCTCTCGGCGCGTCGACACGCGGAAGAACTGGTCGACGAGGCTCGGCAGCTCCTCGGACAGGAACGTCCAGTACCGGTGCCCGTGGACCTCGTCGGCGTAGAAGCTGCGCTCCACGCGCGGCATCACGACGGCCAGCCCGCGGTCGGCGACGTACCGCTCGATCGACGTCCGGCGCGTCCAGATGGTCTCGTCATCGCTCATGCCGTGCAGCAGGTAGAGCACCGGGGTGCCCTCGGCGCGGGCGCTCGCCGACCCGGCCATGCCGATCTGGGTCGACGTGGCCTGGGGGAGCACGACGGTCATCGACGTGCTCACCTCGAGCACGTCGGAGTAGAAGCTGCAACGGACGAGAGCCACGGATCGCCTCCAGGCGGGGTCGGGTGCGCCGCGGTGCCGCGGCGCACCCAGTCTGCCGCCCCGGTCGTGGCGCCCTCGTCCGTTGCGTCCCGGCGCGGCGTCGTCAGGTGTCAGCAGCCGTCGGGCGTCAGCCGCCCAGGGCGTCCACGAGCCGCCGGACGGACGTCCCGAGTCCCCACCGCTCGGTGAGCTCGGCGAGCGCGTCGGGGTCCGCGGGGGTGCGGGGCAGGGCATCGCTGACCTCGCCCACCGGAGCGTCGGGGGCGACGCGCACGACGAGCGGGGCCACCCTCAGGTAGGACGCCGCCTCCTCGAGCCGACGGCGCTGGGTCGCGGTCAGCCCGGGGTCGCCGGCCTCGCGCGCGGCGAGCACGCCCGCGAGGTCGCCGTACTTCTCGAGGAGGGCGACCGCCGTCTTCTCGCCGATGCCGGGGACGCCCGGCAGGCCGTCGCTCGGGTCGCCGCGCAGCACCGCCATGTCCGCGTAGGCCGCACCCGTCGCGACGCCGTACCGCTCGCGCAGGCGCGCCTGGTCGACGACGTCGAGGTTCTTCACGCCCTTCGTCGGGTAGAGCACGCGCACGCCCGCGGCGTCGTCCACGAGCTGGAACAGGTCGCGGTCGCCCGTGACGACCTCGACCGCCGCCCGCCCCGACGGGTCCGGCGCGGCGCCCGCCGCTGCTCGGCGTGCGACCTCGCGCGCGGTGAGCGTGCCGATGACGTCGTCCGCCTCGTAGCCCGCCGCCCCGACGCGCGCGATCCCCAGCGCCGCGAGCACGTCGACGATCACCGGCACCTGGGCGACGAGCTTCTCGGGGACCTCCTCCACGCCCGTCGTGCCCGGGACGAGCTCCGCGACACGGTGCGCCTTGTAGGACGGGATGGCCTCGACCCGGAAGGCCGGCCGCCAGTCCTCGTCCCAGCACGCGACGAGGCGCGTCGGACGACGGTCGGTGACGAGCGTCGCGATCATGTCGAGAAGGCCGCGCACCGCGTTGACGGGCGTGCCGTCCGGCGCCTTGACCGAGTCCGGCACCCCGAAGAACGCCCGGAAGTACAGGCTCGCGGTGTCGAGGAGCAGGAGCTCCCCGCCCGGCGCGGTGCTGGTCGAGGGGGCGTCGTCGTCCGTGCTCGGGCTCATGGCCTCATCCTGCCGCACCCCACCGACGCGCCGCCCGTGGGCGCGGTGCGGCACATCGCCGACCCTGCTGTCGCCGTCCCTCCCCGCGCGCGGTTCACTGGTGCCGGAGGTGAGCGTCATGTCCACGACGACACGACGGGGTGCCGGTGCGGTCCTGGCTCTCGGGGTGCTCCTGCTCCTGGGAGCCTGCGCGGCCGGGCCGAACCTGGAGGCGAACCCCGGCGGCTACGGCTTCTGGTGGGGTCTGTGGCAGGGGACGATCCTGCCGGTCACGTTCATCGTGTCCCTCTTCACGGACACGGTGAGCATCTACGAGGTCGACAACAACGGGAACTGGTACGACGTCGGGTTCGTCCTGGGCATCGCGCTCTTCTCGGGGCCCGTCGTCGCGCTGCGCGGGCGACGGTCCTGACGGGTGGCGGTCAGCCCTCGACCGGCTGCGGGCCGACGTCCTCACGCCGCCAGCGCCCGGTCCGCAGGACGACGGGAGTGCGCGGCGAGAGCGGCGCTCAGCTCCCCGCGGTCTCCGTGAGCGACCGTGCGACGCGGGCGAGGGCGCCCGGGACGAGCGAGTAGTACGCCCAGCGGCCGCGCTGCTCGCGGGTCAGCAGACCGGCGTCGACCAGGATCTTGAGGTGGTGGCTGACGGTCGGCTGGGAGAGGCCGACCGGCTCGGTGAGGTCGCACACGCATGCCTCGTGGCCCTCCTGGGCGGCGACGATCGCGAGGAGCTGGACTCGCGTCGCGTCCGCCAGGGCCTTGAAGGTGCGCGCGAGCTCGCGCGCGGCGTCGGGGTCTGCCGCCCGGGTGACGGACGGCCCGCAGCAGCCCGGTGCGCCGCGCGGGAGCGCCGGGGGCAGCGTGGCCGTCGTCATGGGCCCATCCTGCCACACATTGACACCCATCGATGGGTGGTCCACGATGCTCGCATCGATAATCATCAATGCGAGGGGTGGTCATGGTCGAGGTGGTGCGGGACGAGCTCCCGGTCGTGGTGATCGGTGCGGGTCCGGTGGGACTGGCCGCGGCGGCCCACCTGCTGGAGCGCGGGCTGGAGACGGTCGTGCTCGAGGCGGGCGACGGGCCGGGTGCGGCCGTGGCGTCGTGGGGCCACGTGCGGTTGTTCTCGCCGTGGCGCTATGACGTCGACGCCGCCGCACGGCGCCTGCTGGAGGCGACGGGGTGGGCGGAGCCGGATCCGGACGCGCTCCCCACCGGCGGGGAGCTCGTGGGGCGCTACCTGGTTCCGCTGGCCGCGACGCCGCAGATCGCGCCGCGCCTGCGTACCGGCACGCGAGCGGTGTCGGTCGCCCGCGACGGTGCGGACAAGACGCGCTCCCTCGGGCGGGAGCGGCGCGGGTACCGGGTGCGGACGGTGGACGGTGGCGGCACGGTGACCGACGTGCTGGCCCGCGCGGTGATCGACGCGTCGGGGACGTTCTCGAGGTCGAACCCGCTGGGGGTCTCGGGTCTTCCGGCCGTGGGCGAGGAGGAGTCGGCTGCGTTCGTCACCGGACCTCTCCCGGACGTGCTCGGCGCCCGGCGCGACCGGTTCGCAGGCCGGGACACCCTCGTCGTCGGGATGGGCCACTCCGCGGCGAACACGCTCCTGAACCTCGTCGAGCTCTCCGAGTCCGAGCCGGGCACCACGATCACGTGGGCGATCCGCGGTGGGTCCGCGCGGCGCCTGTTCGGTGGTGGCGCCGACGACGAGCTTCCCGCGCGAGGCATGCTCGGCACGCGCCTGCGGGCCGCCGTGGAGGCTGGGCGCCTGACGCTGCTCACGCGCGTCTCGATCGAACGGCTCGTCCCCGGTGCCGGAACCGTCCAGGTGCTGGGGACAGCGCGCGACGGGGCGCTGAGCCTCGAGGTGCACCAGATCGTCGACGCGACCGGCTTCCGGCCGGACCTGGACATGCTGCGCGAGGTGCGCCTCGATCTGGACCCGGTCGTGGAGGCACCCGCGGCGCTCGCTCCGCTCGTCGACCCGAACCAGCACTCCTGCGGCACCGTGCCGCCGCACGGCGAGCAGGTGCTGTCCCACCCGGACGACGGGTTCTACCTCGCGGGCATGAAGTCCTACGGACGCGCTCCGACGTTCCTGCTCGCCACCGGCTACGAGCAGGTGCGCTCGATCGCGGCGGCGCTGGCAGGGGACCGGGCTGCGGCCGACGCGGTCGAGCTGGACCTCCCTGCGACCGGGGTCTGCTCGACCGACCTCGCCCTGGAGGCGGACGGCGCGGGCACGAGCGGGTCGTGCTGCGGCACCGCGCCGGCGGCGCCGCAGCCGGTCGTCCTCGGGGTCGGGGCACCGGCCGGGGTCGGGTTCGCGACCGGCGTCGTGCACGGCCGCTCGGGCGACGCAGACCACCCGTGAGCGACAGGCCTCGCGTCGCTCCTGTGCGGGACCGGCGCTCGGCCGACCCCTCAGCTCTGCGAGAGGCGGACCGGGGCGACACCGAGCTCGTCGAGCAGGGTCAGCACGCGCCTGCGGATCTCGTCGCGGATCTGGCGCACGGACTCGATGCCCTGCCCGGCGGGGTCGGCCAGGGCCCAGTCCTCGTAGCGCTTGCCGGGGAAGATCGGGCACGCGTCGCCGCAGCCCATGGTGATCACGACGTCGGACGCCTGGACCGCGTCCGTCGTGAGGACCTTGGGCTGCTCGGCGCGGAGGTCGATGCCCTCCTCGAGCATGGCCTCGACGGCGACGGGGTTGACCTGGTCGGCCGGGGCGGACCCGGCAGAGCGGACCTCAACGGCGCCGCCGGACAGGGCACGCAGGTACCCGGCGGCCATCTGGGAGCGGCCGGCGTTGTGGACGCAGACGAACAGGGCGGACGGCTTCGAAGCGGTGTCGGTCATGGTGGTCTCCGGTGGCTCAGGGTGCGGGCAGGTCGAGGTCGGGCATGAGCTCGGCGAGCAGTGCGCGCACGCGGGTGTCGAGCTCGTCGCGGATCGCGGCGACCCCGGCCGGGGAGGCCAGGGCCGGGTCGCCCACGAGCCAGTCCTCGTACCGGGTGCTGGGCAGGACCGGGCACACGTCGCCGCAGCCCATCGTGATCACGACGTCGGCTGCGCGGACCGCGTCGTCGGTCAGCGGCTTGGGGTAGGCCTCGCCCTCGGTGGTGCCGAGCGCGGCGAGCTCGGGTTGCACGGCGGGGTGCACGTCCGATGCCGGCGTCGAGCCGGCCGAGCGCACGACGACCCGGTCGCCGGCGTAGCGGCGGACCAGGGCGGCGGCGAGCTGGGAGCGCCCGGCGTTGGCGACGCAGACGAACAGCACCTGCGGGCGTGCGCCGGCCTCGCGGGTGAGGTCGGCCAGGCGCTGGCGGGCGAACCGGTCGGTCAGGGTGAGCAGGTGCGCGGACACCGTGGCCGAGCGGGCCAGCGCCGTGTAGGACTCGCGCACGGTGGCCAGCACCACGCCCGCCGCGAGGTCGGGGTGGCGGACGGTGAGGTCGGTCGCGAGGTGGTCGAGGGCGGCATCGACGTCCTCCAGGCCCGTGAGCTCGTGCGGGGCGACGAGCGCCTCGAGCGCGGCCGGGGCGAACGACTCCAGCAGGGTGGACACCGCGGCCTTGTACCCGGGCGTGATGCGGTACCAGACCCAGGTGCCGCGCCGCTCCGAGGCCAGCACGCCGACGTCGCGCAGCACCTTCAGGTGGTGCGACACGGTCGGCTGGGACACGTCCGTCAGGGCGGCGAGGTCGCACACGCACGCCTCCCCGGTCGGCGAGGTCGCCACGAACGACAGCATCCGCAGCCGCAGCGGCTCGGCGAGGGCCTTGAGCGCGACCGCGACCGCGCCCGCGACCTCGGCCCCGATCGCGTGCGCGTCGACCTGCGGCGTGCAGTCGGGGTCACGGACGGTCAAGGGCAGGCTGCGAGCGGTCACGACCGCACCTCTTCCGGCTCGGGTGCCCGATCCGCCGCGGCGGAGGGGTCGACGGCGAACCAGCGGCGCGCGACCCACAGCGAGACGTAGACGAGACCGACCAGGACGGGGACCTCGATGAGCGGGCCGACGACGCCCGCCAGGGCCTGTCCCGAGGTGGCGCCGAAGGTGCCGATCGCGACGGCGATCGCGAGCTCGAAGTTGTTGCCCGCCGCGGTGAACGCCAGCGTCGTGGTGCGCGCGTACCCCAGGCCCAGGGCCTTGCCGGTCACGACCCCGATGCCCCACATGACGGCGAAGTACACCAGGAGCGGCAGCGCGATGCGGGCGACGTCGAGCGGGTGGGAGGTGACGGCCTCGCCCTGCAGGGCGAACAGCAGCACGATCGTGAACAGCAGCCCGTACAACGCCCAGGGTCCGATCACCGGGAGGAACCGGTCCTCGTACCAGGCGCGGCCCTGGGCGCGCTCCCCGACCAGGCGCGAGGCGAACCCGGCGGCCAGCGGAACGCCGAGGAACACGAGCACGTTGAGCGCGATCTGCCCCACCGACACGTCCAGGCCCTGGGTGTCCAGGCCCAGCCACGCGGGCAGCACCGTGAGGTAGAAGTAGCCGAGCAACGAGAAGGCGACGACCTGGAACACGGAGTTGATGGCGACGAGCACCGCCGCCGCCTCCCGGTCCCCGCACGCCAGGTCGTTCCAGATCACGACCATGGCGATGCACCGGGCCAGGCCGACGACGATCAGCCCGGTGCGGTACTCGGGCAGGTCCGGCAGGAAGGCCCACGCCAGGGCGAACATCAGCGCCGGCCCGACCAGCCAGTTCAGGACCAGCGAGGACGCCAGGAGCCGCTTGTCGCCGGTGACCGCACCCACCCGCTCGTAGCGGACCTTGGCCAGCACCGGGTACATCATCACCAGCAGGCCGACGGCGATCGGGAGGGAGATCCCGCCGACCTCCAGCGCGGCGAGCGCGTCGGACACGGCGGGGACGAACCTGCCGAGGGCCAGGCCGACGAGCATCGCCAGCCCGATCCACAGCGGCAGCCACCGGTCGAGCGCCGACAGCCGCGCCCGCGGTGCCGTGCCGGGGGTGCTCACGGGAGTGCCGGACCGTCGGGGGCAGCGATCCGGAGGCACCGTGGTTGCATCGACATGCTTCTATATTGACAGGTCTCGATGCAGGTGCCAAGCGTCCCTCCTGCGCAGGAGGGGCTCGCTCAGCTCTCGGAGCACCCTGCGCCGTGGCACTGGCATGCTCGTGCCGTGACCGACCACGTCCTCCGCCCCGCCCGCCCCGACGACACGGACGCGCTGGTCGGCGTCTGGCGGCGCGCCGTCGAGGCGACCCACGACTTCCTCGGACCCGACGACGTGCGCGAGCTCGAGACCGCGGTGCGGGACGAGTACCTGGGCGCCGTCGACCTGACGGTCGCGGAGGTCGACGGCCGGGTGGTCGGGTTCGCCGGGACCGTCGGGCACCGGGTCGAGATGCTGTTCGTGGACCCCGCGCTGCACGGGCGAGGGACCGGCCGCGCGCTGCTCGACGCGGTCGGGCGCGGCCTCCCGGTCGTCGAGCTCGACGTCAACGAGCAGAACCCGGGCGCGCTGGCCTTCTACCGGGCGCTCGGGTTCGAGGTCACCGGGAGGTCCGAGACGGACGACCAGGGGCGCCCGTTCCCGCTGCTGCACCTGCGTCGCGAGGCCTGACGCCGTCACGCGACCGATGAGCCCGCGGGCCGCGGGCGGTCGACCCTGGGGAGAGCGGGCACCGGCCCGCGCGACCCCAGGAGGAGACATGCTCGACACGGCGTTCAGCGGGTTCTCGGTCGACGACGTCGACGCGGCGCGGCGGTTCTACGCCGACGACCTCGGCCTCACCGTCAGCGGGGACGACATGCTCTGGCTCGAGATCGGCGGCGGTGCGCGCGTGCTCGTCTACCCGAAGGGCGACGCCCACACCCCGGCGTCGTTCACGGTGCTGAACTTCCCGGTCGCCGACGTGCCGGGCACGGTCGCCGCGCTCCGCGAGCGCGGCGTGCCGTTCGAGCGCTACGCGGGCACGCCCGTCGAGACGGACGACGACTTCGTCTTCCGCGGCGGCGGCCCGCTCATCGCGTGGTTCACCGACCCGGCGGGCAACGTGCTGTCGGTCATCCAGGACGACGAGGCCTGACCTCAGCGTCAGCCGCCGCCCAGCCCCTCCTCGCGTGCCCGCACGATCGCGGCGGCGCGGTCCCGGACGGCGAGCTTGGCGAGGACGTTCGCGACGTGGTTGCGCACGGTCTTGGGGCTGAGCACGAGCCGCCGGGAGATCGACGCGTTGTCGAGCCCGGCGGCGACGAGGTCGAGCACCTCGCGCTCGCGGTCGGTGAGCT
Source organism: Cellulosimicrobium sp. 4261 (assembly GCF_040546915.1). Lineage (NCBI taxonomy): Bacteria > Bacillati > Actinomycetota > Actinomycetes > Micrococcales > Promicromonosporaceae > Cellulosimicrobium > Cellulosimicrobium sp. 4261. The sequence goes on along the minus strand of NZ_JBEPOQ010000007.1, from coordinate 117,359 downwards.
GCGGGAACGGCGCGCGCACGGCCGAGCGCCCGCCCACGACGTACGCCATCGCCCGGTCCGCGACGGAGGGGGAGAGGATCATCGCGCCGTCGGCCACCGCACGGACGGCGCGCTCGACCTCCGCCGGGCTCGCGGACTTCACGAGGAACCCGCGCGCCCCGGCGCGCACGGCCGCGACGACGGCGTCCGCGTCCTCGTGCATCGTCACGACCAGCACGCGCGCGGCCGGGTCCGCGCGCACGAGGTCGCGGGTCACGTCCACGCCCGACCCGTCGCCGAGGTCGAGGTCCAGGAGCACGACGTCGGCCGCCCGCGCCTCGGCGCCCCCGGTGCCACCGGGGCCGAGACCGAGCAGCGACCGCGCCTCGGCCGCCGACGCCGCGCTCCCCACGACGCGCACGCCGTCGAACGAGTCGAGCAGCGCGGCCATGCCGAGCCGGAACACGGGGTGGTCGTCGACGACCGCGACCCGGATCACGACGCCGCCCCGCGCGCGAGCGCCCCGACCGGGACCAGCGGGAGGGTGGCGCGGACCCGCGTGCCCGGGCGCTCGCCGTCGGCCCGCAGCGCGGCGACGTCGAGCCGCCCGCCGAGCTCGTCGGCCCGCTCCCGCAGCGACCGGGAGCCGACGCCGGCGACCGCGTCCGGCGCGACGCCCCGCCCGTCGTCCTCGCACGTGACGACCAGCACGCCGTCCCCGAGCCGGACCGTCAGGCGGCACTCCTGTGCCCCGGAGTGGCGGGCGGCGTTGACGACGCTCTCGCTCGCGATGGCGTACGCGGCCGCGGCGACGCGCGGGTCGAGGCCGACGCACGGGTCGCAGCGCACGTCCACGACGAACCCGCCGAGGGCCTGCCGCCCCGCGAGCTCGCCGAGCGCGACCTCCAGACCGTGCTCGTCGAGCGACGGCGGCAGGAGGCTGCGCGACAGCGCGCGCACGTCGTCGACGCGCTGCGCGACCTCGACCCCCAGGGCGTCCAGCACCGCGGCCGCGGCCTCGGGGTCGGTCCGCAGCGTGTTCCGCGCGCCCTGGAGCCCGAGGCGCAGGCCCACGAGCCACGGCCCGACGCCGTCGTGCAGCTCCCGGCGGATCACGCGCCGCTCGGCGAGGCGCGCGCGGGTCGTGGCGTCGCGCGCCTCCTCGAGCTCGTGCGCGCCCCGGGCGAGCGCGAGACCGGCACCGAGCACGGGCAGGAGCTGCTCGAGCGCGTCGCGCGTCCGGGCGTCGAGCCGCTCGCCGGCCCGCGCGACGACGTGGACGCGGCCGAGCACCCGGCCGCCGTGCTCCACGGGGAGCATGACGGCGTCCCCCGCCGGACGGTCCTCGGGGCCTGCCCACGGTGGGGTGCCCGCGGGGGTGCCGTCCGCCGTCGGGCCGGGCGCGGACCGCTCGATCGTCACGCTCTCCAGGCGCAGCGCCTCGCGCACGCCGACGGCGAGGCTCACGACGAGGTCGTCGGCCGTCGACGCGGACGACAGGTGCCGGCCGACGCTCAGCGCCGCCCGGCCCGGGTCGTTGCCCTCCCCGTAGACGAGCGTGCGCACGCGGTGCCGCAACCACGTGTGCAGGGGCTGCACCGCGAGCGCGACCCCGACCGCCGCGACGACCTGCGCGGCGGGGCCGTCGACGACGGTCGTCGCGAGCACGACCACCACCGCGTAGACGACGGCGAGGCCGACGGCGAGCATCGCGGCGACGGTCGCGCGCGACAGCACGAGGTCGATGCCCCACAGCCGGTTGCGCAGCACGCACACGAGGATCGCGGCGGGGAACAGCGCCTGGCACGCGAGGTGCGTGAGGGGGAGCGCGAGGAGCACGTCGGAGCTGGCCCAGGTGCCGAGGAGCGGGAGGAACGACAGCGCCATGAGCGCGGTCCCGAGCGCGAGGAGGCCCAGCCCGCGGCGCTCCTCGACCGGCCCCCGGAGCCGGCGCCACGCCGTCGCGCCCGCGGTGACGAGCCCCATGACGACGACGCCGCCGATCGCGGGGCGCGGGTCGTCGGACGGAGCGAGGAGGAAGAACGCGACGGACGCGACGCCGCCCGCGACCCCGCACCACGCGCCCGCGCCGAGCCGCCCGCCGCGCACGAACCACGGCACGAGGACGAAGAGCCCGACCGTCCCCGGCACCCACGCCCACCCGTAGGCGTCCGCGAGCGGTGTGAGCGGGGGCAGGCCGGGGTGGGTCGACGCGTAGCTGCGCCACCCGCCGCCCAGGGCCGCGACCCCGCCGCCGATCGCGGCGAGCGCCACGAGCCACCCGACGACGTGCGGCCGCCGCACGAGGACCACCGCAGCCACCGTGCCGTAGACGAGCGCGACCGTCGCGTCGACGACGACGAACAGGAGGTCGCCCAGCAGCAGCGGGACGCCGGACGTGAGCTGGAGGGCGAGCGCGGACACGCCGAGCACCCAGGCGAGGACGCCGATCGTCCAGCCCGTGCGGGGCATCCCGGCGCGGCCGGGCCCGGGCTCGGCCACGGGCCCACGGTAGGGCCGCGGCACGCGCGGCGAGAAGGGCCCGGGCGGGAGATCACCCGGCCGCGGACGACGGCGAGATCGGCGGTCCCGTACCGGATCGGCGGTCCAGACCGCCGATCCCGACCGGACCCGCCGATCTCGTCGCGCGTCGCCGATCTCGCGCGTCGCGCTCAGCGCCGGTCCCCGAGGGCGAAGCCGAGCGCGGTGACGAGGAGCCAGATCGGGCCGACGAACCCCGCCATGTACTGCAGCGGCGACACGCCCGTGAGGAGCGCGAGCCCGCCGAGCACGAACCCGACGACGCCGAGCCAGCGCGGCGCGGCCGCGTGCCGCAGCGCCGCGACGCCGAGCGCGACGCCCGCGACGCCCGCCCCGACCCACAGCCACGGGATCGTCGCGACCCAGTCGCTGTAGAACGCGCCCGACTCCGGGACGACGAGCGCCGTGTCGCCGAGGCCGAACAGGAACTGCGTGTCGAGGCCCGAGCCGAGCAGCCCGGCGACGGAGACGAGCACGAGCCCCCAGCCCGCGACCGTCGGGAGGATCGACCCGGCGGGCGCCTGCCCGTCGAGCCGCCGCTTGAGCCCGGCGGCGAAGACGAGCACGAGCAGCGCGCACGCGATCGTCGCGGTGTGGAACACGATCTGCGTGCCCGTGCGGCCGGAGAGGTCGGCGACGATCGCGTCCGCGTCGCCCGCGGTCTCCTCCCAGTTGACGCCGAGCGCCATCGAGGACTGGATCGAGACGAGACCGAGGACGCCGGCGACGACCCCGGTCCAGGCCCACGCGCGGGGCGTCGTGCCGCGGGTGCGGCGGGGCGTGCCGTCGGCGACCGCCGACGGCGTGGTGAGCGAGCTGTCCTGCATGGGACGACCTTCCGTTCGGGGCCGCGTCCCGCGGCCGGGGTCCGTCGCGCGGTGCGACGGCCTCCGCAGCGTCGGCCGGGCGGCGTCCCGGGCCCCAGGGGCAGGTGTCCCGACCTCCCGGGCAGGTCGCACGGGCGGGGCTCCCGCGCCGCACCAGCGGTTGCGGAACCTCCCGCGCGGCGGGACGGTTGCGGCATGATCCGGTTCCTGCTGAGCTTCGCGATCAACGTGGTCCTCGCCGCCGTGGGCCTCCTCGTCGCCGCGAACGTCTTCGACGGCGTCACGGTGCACACCTCCGGTTTCACGGTCGCCGTCCTCGTGTTCGCGGTGGCCCAGGGGGTGCTCGCGCCCTTCGTGTTCAACATCGCGCGCAAGTACGCGTCCGCGGTGCTCGGCGGCATCGGCCTCGTGTCGACGTTCCTCGCGCTGTGGATCGCGACGCTCGTGGGCGACGGCCTGGAGATCTCCGGGGCCTCCACGTGGATCGGGGTGACGGTCGTCGTCTGGCTGATCAGCGCGCTCGGCGGCTGGCTCCTCGGGTGGCTCGTCCTCACCCGGTGGTGGGACCGCCGTCAGGAGGACAAGCGGATCCGCGAGGCGACGACCCGCGGCTGACGACGCCGGCGGCGGTCACCGCGCCCTGCGGTCGCCGTCCCCGGTCGTCGTCGGGTCGGCCGCCGGGGCGAGCGCGGGGAACTCGGGGGTGCCCGGGGGGACCTCCACACGCAGGGGCCGCATCGAGCGGGCGACGAGCCACAGCGGCAGGACGGCCACGCAGAGCACCGGGAGCAGGTGGACGTCGCCGACCGTCACGGCCGCCATGAAGAGCGCGAGCCAGCCGTCGCGCGCCACGACGAGGACGGCGCCCAGCACGCCGGCGGAGACGGCGATCGCGGGCGGGACGGCGGGCACGAGGGACGACGCCGAGAGGCCCAGCGCGACGCCGATGAACACCGCCGGGAAGATGCGGCCGCCGCGGAACCCGGCGGCCGCCGCGACGACGAGGGCCGCGACCTTGACGACGGCCATGAGCAGGATCGTGGACCAGGCGAACGTGTCCGCCTGCTGCGCGAGCTCCTTCATCTCGTCGAGGCCCTTGAACAGCGTGAGCGGCCCGCCGAGGAGCCCGAGCAGACCGAGGACGAGACCGCCCGCGCCGAGCGCCAGCACGGGGCTGCGGAGGTGGTGGAACAGCCTGTGCACGACCGGGAGGGCGACCACCGCGAGCGCCGTCACGAGGGCCGCGACGGCGCCGATCAGCACGCTGCTCGCGACGTCGCCGAGGGCCGGACCGGGGTAGTCGGGCAGGTCGACGGAGAACGTCGGGGCCCCGACCGCCGTCATGGTGACGGCGCCTGCCCCGGCCGCGGCCAGCGGCGCGAACAGCCGGTCGAAGAGGGGACCGCTCTGCCCGCCGCGCTCCGCGAAGCTCTCCGTGAGGACGAGCGCGGCGGCGACGGGGGTGGCGAACATCGCGCCGATGGTTCCGGCCAGCGCCAGACCGACGGCACCCGCGACGGGCACGCCGAACCGCGGGCGGCAGAGGAACCACGCGGCGAGCGCGACGTTGAGGGCGATGATCGGGTTCTCGGGCCCGAGGCTCACCCCGCCGGCGAGGCCGAGGACGAGGGCGAGCGCGAGACCGGGCAGGGCGCGCAGGGGGAGCGGCTCGGAGACGAGCTCCGTCGTCGCCGGGTCGATGCCGGCGTGCCCCGGGGCCCACCGGACGGTGGCGCCCACGAGCAGCCCGGTGACGGTGAGCACGAGGACGGTCCACCACGTGCGTGTGCTCGCGATCCCCCACGCCTCCGGCAGCCGGTCCCACACGAGGTGCTGGATCCACGTCGCGAGCTCGGAGAGCGCGAGCAGCGTCAGGGCGCTGACGACCCCGACGACGAGGGCCGGCACCACGGACCGCAGGAGGCGACCCGACGTCGTGGCGGCTGCCGGCGCGTCGGACACACGGGAAGAGAACCACGCACCCGACCGCACCGCATCCGGAGCCGCGGCGCCGCGCCCCGGCCCCCGTGGGGTCCTCGCGCTCGCCGCGCGCGACCCGGGAGGCGGGGATACGTTCGACGCGTCACGGGGCGCGACGGCGCGCCCCCGCCGAACGAACGATCCGGATCGAGGTCTGACGTGGCAACGCTCACCGTGTGGAAGTTCGACACCCCCGAGGGCGCCCAGCGCGCCGAGGACGCGCTCCTCGCCCTCCAGAAGCAGGAGCTCATCCAGGTGCAGGACGCGGCCACCGTGTCCTGGGAGGAGGGCAAGAAGAAGCCGAAGACCCGCCAGGGGAACAACACGACCGCCGTCGGGGCGCTCGGCGGCACGTTCTGGGGCCTGCTGTTCGGGCTCCTGTTCTTCGTCCCGCTCCTCGGCGCGGCGATCGGCGCGGCGTCCGGAGCCATCGCCGGCGCGCTGACGGACGTCGGCATCGACGACGACTTCATCGACTCCGTGCGCAGCAAGGTCACCCCGGGCACGTCCGCGCTGTTCGTCCTCACGTCGGGCGCTGTCGTCGACCGCGTGCACGAGGCGCTGCAGGCCGAGGGGATCCACGGCGAGCTCGTGCAGACGAACCTCTCCGCCGACGAGGAGGCCAAGCTCCGCGCGGCCTTCGACGAGAACGCCTGAGCGCTCCCCGGCCCGCGAGCCCGCGCCGTTCCCCCCGGGAGCGGAGCGCTGCGCTCAGTCGATGCCCTCGGCGCGCCGCTCGTCGACCGTGCGCTCGGCCTCGAGGTACGCCTCGCGGTTGCGGCGTCGGCGGCGGGCGGTGCGACCCTCGTCGTCCTCGCCCTTCCCGCCGCCCTTCCCGCTGCTCTTGCCCTTGCCCGGCGTGTGGCCCTCGGAGTCCGGGTCGTGGAGCATGTGCGACTCGATGAGCTCGTGCCGCTGGAGGTAGGTGTTCCCGACGGCCTGGATCGTCGCGGCGATGGGCAGGGCGAGGAACGCGCCCAGCGCGCCGAACACCGCGCCGAACGCGAGCACGACGACGAAGCTCACCGCCGGGTTCATCTCCAGCGCCCGGGCGGAGACCTTGGGGGAGAAGTACAGGTTCTCGAGCTGCTGGTACCCGATGATGAACGCGAGCACGCCCAGGGCCTGCGGCAGCCCCTGCGACGTGAGCGCGACGGCGACGGGCAGGGCGCCGCCGATGTAGGTCCCGATCGTGGGGACGAACTGCGAGACGACGCCCGTGAACACCGCGAGGGGCAGGGCGTACGGCGTCTGGAGGATCAGCAGGAAGACGAACGTGAACACGCTCGACAGCGCGGCGAGCACGATGCGCGAGTTGATGAAGTCCGACACCTTGACCTGGGTGATCTCCCAGAGGCGCAGCACCTCCTCCTGCCGGTTCGGCGTGAGCCAGCGGCACACGGCCGCGCGGAACCGCGGGCCCGCCGCGAGGAGGTAGTAGGTGACGAGGAGGATCGTCAGGCTCGCGAAGACGCCGCCGAGGATCGTCGTCGTCACGATGATGGCGCCGGACGCGACGTCGTCGCCGAAGTCGTTGATGACCTGCTTGAGGAGGTCGTCGGAGTCCGGGATGACGACGTCGAAGCGGTCCGAGACGAATTCCTGGACGCTCGCGTACAGGGCGGGGATCGACTGGACGAGCTGCACGAGCTGCTGGACGAACAGGTTCCCGAACAGCGCCAGCACGACGAGGATCCCGACGAGCGACCCCAGGAGCGCCACGGCGGCGGCCGCGCCCCGGCGCCAGCCGTGCCGCACGAGCCACACGACGATCGGCTCGAGCGCGAGCGCGACGAAGAACGCGATGAGGATGTTGACGCCCAGCGCCTTGAGCTGACCGAGGGCGTACCAGGCGAAGATGCCGACGAAGACCGCGACGACGGCCATCGCGAGGGCGCGCGGCACCCACCGCGGCGGGCGCCGCGAGTCGTGCTGGACCGGGCGCGTGCCGGCGTCCGGGACGCCCGACCACGGGTCGTCGGTGGGGGTCGGCGTCGTCATGGCCACGAACCTAGCGGCGCCGCCGGGCAGCGGCCCCCGGACGCGCCGACCTTCCGGATGCCGAAGCGTGCGGCCGGTGCCACGATCGATCCGCACGCTCGTCCGGTCGAGGCTCCACGGTTCTCAGGAGGATGGCATGGCACGCTCGTCACAGGTGACGGCATGGGTCGGCTGGGTCTGGTTCGCCGGCATCGTGCTCGTCACGATCGGCTTCTTCAACGCCATCAGCGGCCTGGTCGCCGTGTTCTCCCCGAACAGCCTCGTCGGTGTCTCCGACGCGGGCATCGTCGTCCTCGACGTGTCGACGTGGGGGTGGATCCACCTCGTCATCGGGTTGCTGCTCGTCCTCACCGGCTTCGCGCTGCTGTCCGGCAAGGGCTGGGCGCGCATGGTCGCGATCGTGCTCGTCGTCATCAACGCGATCGCGCAGTTCACGACCCTGCAGGTCACGCCATGGTGGTCGCTCATCACGATCGTGCTCGACGTCTTCGTCCTGTGGGCGCTCGTCGTGCACGGCGACGAGGCCGAGCGCGCCGCACGCTGAACGTGCGGTGCGGGGGCCGGCGACCGATCGGCTGAGAGAACGGAGAGAACGATGGCCACCTTCACCGTCTGGAAGTTCGACTCCCCCGAGGGCGCCGACGCGGCGTCCCGGATCCTGCACGACTCGGCGTCCGAGCACGCCGTCAAGATCGTCGACACCGCCGTCGTGTCGTGGCCGGAGGGCGCGGCCAAGCCGACGACGCGCCACGGCCACCAGGACGAGTGGCGCGGCACGGGCTGGGGCGCCTTCTGGGGCCTGCTGCTCGGGTCGCTGTTCTTCGTGCCCGTGCTCGGTGCCGCGGCCGGGGCGGCGATCGGCGCGTCGACGAAGGCGATGGAGGCCGTCGGGATCGACAAGGACCAGCTCGACCGCATCCGCGAGGGCGTGACGCCCGGGACGTCGGCGCTGTTCGTCGTCACCGAGGACGGCGACCTCGACCGCGTCGGCGAGCGGTTCCACGGGGTCCACGGCACGCTCGTCGCGACGAACCTCACCGACGCCGAGCGGAGCACGCTCCTCGAGACGTTCGGCTGACCCGCGACGCGTCAGTCGTCGAGGCGCTCCGGGAGCCCGAACAGCGGAAACCACGAGGCCGTGTCGAGGAACGCGTTGATGGCCGTGACGCGGCCGCCCTCCGTCTCGACGACCTGGAGCGCCCACGGCTCGTGACCGCCGCCGGCCGCGCGGCGGTACTGGCCGAACCCGAACGTGCCGTTCACCGCGACCGGGACCATGCGCGAGCCCTCGCACTCGTGACCCGGACCCGTCATCCACGTGACGATGTCCGCCGGGCCACGCATCCACAGCGGGTACGGCGGCATCGACAGCGTCGCGTCCTCGTGGAGGATCGCGACGAGCGCGTCCATGTCGTAGCGCTCGAACGCGTCGAGGTAGCGCTCGAGCAGGAGCTTCTCCTCGTCGCCGAGACCCGTGTTCGCCGCGACCGGCGCGGCGGACCCCGACTCGTCGCCCAGCCCCGAGCTGTCCCAGTGCGCGCGCGCCGCCAGGGTGGCGCGGGCGCGCTGGAGCGCGCTGTTCACCGACGCCACCGTCGTGTCGAGGAGCTCCGCGACCTCGCTCGCCTGCCAGCGCAGCACCTCGCGCAGCAGCAGCACCGCGCGCTGCCGCGGCGGCAGGAACTGGAGGGCCGCGACGAACGCGAGGCGGATGGTCTCGCGCCCCACCGCGACCTGAGCCGGGTCGCCGTCGTGCGGCAGCACCCGGTCGTCGGGGACGGGCTCGACCCACGTCTCCTCCGGCAGCACCTGGCCCAGGTTCTCCAGCTCCGGGGCCTGCGGTCCGCCCAGGCCCATCGGGCGCTCGCGCCGCTTGCGCGCGCCGAGCGCGTCGAAGCACACGTTCGTCGCGATGCGGTACAGCCACGAGCGCAGGGCCGAGCGGCCCTCGAAGCGGTCGTAGGACCGCCACGCGCGCAGGAACGTCTCCTGCACGGCGTCGTCGGCCTCGAACGAGGACCCGAGCATGCGGTAGCAGTAGCCGGTGAGCTCGCGCCGGTGGCCGTCGAGGACGGCGTCCAGGTGCTCGCGGTCGGGCAGCGGGGCAGGGGCGGTCCCAGCGGAGGTTCCCGCGGTGGTCGTGGGGGCGGTCCCGGCGGCGGTCGGGGTGGCGTCGCCGCGCAGGGTCGCGGGGGTGGCGAGGTCGGTCATGGTGCTGCCTCTCAGGACTCGGTCGTCTCGACGTGCACGAGGGGTCACGGGATCGCGCGCGGTGCCCGGGGGGAGTGGCCCACCTCACACACGCTACCGCCGCCCTCCGACACCGCACAGGGGCACCGGACGACCGTCCGGCTCAGTCGTCGAGGTCCAGCTCGAACCACACGGTCTTGACCGCTCCGCCGTCGGACGGGTCGTCGTGGAGGTCGACGCCCCAGCGCGACGCGCACCGTTCCAGGAACTGCACTCCCCGGCCGCCCGTCTCCTCCGGCCGCGGCGAGCGCAGTCTCGGCAGCGCGGTCGACCCGTCCTCGACGCCGACCCGCACCACCCGGTGCCCGACCTCGAGCACGGCCCGGACCGGAGCCGTGCCGTGCTGCACCGCGTTCGTGAGGATCTCGCTCGTCAGGAGCATCGCGACGCGGCGCACCGCAGGCGACACGTCGCAGCTCTCGAGCACGTCGTCGACCCACCGCCGCGCGGGGCCGATCGCCGCCGACGTGTGCTCGACCGGCCGCGTCAGCACCGACGGGCGCCCGGGCGCCGGTGCCCGCGAGACCGTGTGCCGCACGCGCAGGGCGAGGACCGCGACGTCGTCCCGCTGGTCGGCGACGAGGCGCCGGACGAGCGCGTCCGGGAGGGCCGACGTCGCGGTCCCCGCGTGCTCGCCGAGGACGCCCCGCAGGCCGGCGAGGCGCTCGGCGAACGACGTGCCGCGGCGCTCGACGAGGCCGTCGGTGTAGAGGAGCAGCGTGTCGCCCGGCGCGAGGCGCGTGCGGTGGTCGTACCGCGACGTGCTCGGCAGCACCCCCAGCATGAGGTCGGGCGCGGACTCGAGCGTGTCGACCGTCCCGTCGGCGCGCAGGACGAGCGGTGCGGGGTGCCCGGCGTTCGACCACGTGAGGTCGAACCCCTGCGGGGTGCGGTCGAGCCGCACGACGACGGCCGTCGCGCTGGAGTGCAGCGCGAGCCCCCGGTTCGCGCGGTCGAGCAGCCGCAGCAGCACGGCGGGCGGCTCGTCCTGGCACCAGGCGAACGTCCGCAGCATCGACCGGAGCTGGCCCATCTGCGCCGCGGCACGCATGTCGTGCCCGGTGACGTCGCCGATCATGAGCACGCACGCGTCGTCGTCGAGCACCACCGCGTCGTACCAGTCGCCGCCGACCTGGTCGGTGCGGGTCGCGGACGCGTAGGTCGCGGCGAGCTCCGCGCCGCGCACCGGCGGCAGCTCGGTGAGCATCGCTGCCTGGAGGGTCGCCGCGACGCGGTGGCGCTCCTCGAGCAGCCGGACGCGCTCGACCGCGTGCGCGACGTACGAGGCGATCGTCGTCTCCGTCTTCACGGCGTCGTCGTCGAACTCGCGGACCGTGTCCCACGCGAGGGCCACGACCCCCAGGAGGCGGTCGTCCGCGAGGACGGGCACGAACGAGCGCGCCTCGACCGTGTCGGGTGCGATGAGCGACGCGGCCTCGGGGAACCGCTCGCCGTACTGCACGTGGTCACGGAAGAACAAGGGCTCGCGCGTCCGTGCCGCGGTCGACGCGGCGCGGTCCGCGTCCACGCGCATGCGGCGGAACGACGCCGGGACCCCCGGCTCCAGGTGGTCCAGCGTCGTGAACTCGAGGCGGGTGCCGCCGCCGTCGAGCAGCGCGAGCCCGGCGTAGCGCGCGCCGATGGCCGCCCCGACGGCGGCCAGCCGCTCGGCGACGTCGCGGACGGACGTCGCGGCGGCGAACGACTCGGACAGCTCCAGGAGCAGGCGCGACCGCTTGTTCGCCGCGAGCGCGACACGCTGCATGCGCCTCGCGCGGGCTCGCGCCAGGCGCAGCCGGAGCTCGGACGTGCACGCGGACGCCAGGTCCGCGAGCGTCGCCAGCTCGTCGTCCGACCAGGTGCGGGGGCGCGGGTCGAACGCGCAGAGCGACCCGACCGCCCGGCCCTGCGGGTCGAAGATCGGGAAGCCCGCGTAGGCGACCACGCCGATGTCGTCGACGGCCCGCAGCGTGGCCAGGTGCGGGACGGTGCGCGCGTCCTCGACCACGAGCGGGCGCGCCTCGCTCGCCACGAACTGGCAGAACGTGTGGCTGCGCGGGGTCCGGCGCGCCGACTGGTACGGCTCGGGCAGACCGTGCGCGCCGGGCAGCACCGCCTCGTCGTCGAGGACCAGCGTGACGAGCGCCGACGCCACCCCGAGCTGCCGGTGCACGAGCCGCGCGAAGCGGTCGAACGACTCGTCCGACGCCGGCTCGGCGAGCCCCGCCTGGACGAGCTCGTGGATCGCCTGGGCGTCGGTCATGGTCCAGTATCACCGGGACGAGCCTGGTCAAACATCGCAACCCGCCCCACCCGGCGCGGCGTCGGGGGTGAAATCGGACAGAAGGGAACGTCGTCGGACCGTCCCGACGGGCGGTGGGCGAGCCTCGGTCGCCCGTCAGGTGCCCCCGCGCGCCCGGAGGTCCGTGACCGCGTGCTCGGCGCCCTGCGCGTCGAGGTAGGTGCCGCCGCGGACCTCGGGGACGAGCGCGCCGTCGGGCCCGGTCGTGAAGCGGTGGACGAGCGGGTGGCCGGTGGGCACGTCGAGGTCCTGGACCTCCTCGGGCGTGAGGTCGTCGACGAGCACGGACAGGGCGCGCAGCGAGTTGCCGTGCCCGACGACGAGCACCGCCTCCCCGTGCACGAGCCGAGCACGGGTGGCGGCCCAGAAGGGGCGCAGGCGCTCGACGACGTCCGCGAGGGACTCGGCGTCCGGCCGCAGGGTGGCGCGCGCGGCGTCGGGCAGGCGCAGGAGCGTGTCGTCGACGAGGGCGCGCGCCGGGTCGTCGTCGACGAGCGGCGGCGGCCGGTGCAGGTACGACCGGCGGTAGCGCCAGTAGGCGGCCTCGCCGTAGTCGCGGCGGACGACGTCGCGCAGCTTGTCGGTGAACGCGCCGTAGTGACGCTCGACGAGCCGCCACTCGACCGCGAGCGGCGGCGGCCCGGGCAGGGCCTCGGCCACGACGGCGGCCGTCGCGGACGCGCGCACGAGCGGCGAGGTCACGACGCGCCGCGGGGCGAGCGCGGGCTCGCGCGCGACGGCGTCCGCGAGGAGCCGCGACGCGCGTCGCGCCTCGGCGACCCCGAGGTCGGAGAGCGGCACGTCGAGCAGCCCGGTGAAGCGGTCGCCCGCGTTGAACGTGCTCTGCCCGTGCCGCACGAGCACGAGCGCCCCGGGCGACGGGTCCACGCGTCAGACCTCGAGCAGCCCGCGCTGGTGCGCGAGCGAGACGGCCTCGGCGCGCCCCGACGCCCCGAGCTTGGCGAGGACGTTCGACACGTGCACGCTCACCGTCTTCCCCGAGATGAACAGGCGCTCGCCGATCTGCCGGTTGGTCAGGCCCTGCGCGACGAGCAGCAGGACCTCCTCCTCGCGCTCGGTGAGGACGGCCGTCGTGGACCGGCGGACGCCGGGCAGGTCGAGGCGACCGCGCCTGCCGAGCGCACGGACCGCCTCGGCGAGCGGCGCCGCGCCCATGGCCTCGGCCTCCTCGAGCGCCTGCGCGGCCTCGATCTCGGCGGCGTTGCGGTCGCCCGCACCGAGCAGGGCCTGCGCCCACCGGAACCGGGACCGCGCCACCTCGTACCGGTAGCCGTAGTCGAAGAGGCGCGTCGTCTCCTCCCACAGCGCGGGGTCGTCCGTGCCGGTGAGGCGCGAGTGCTCCGCCGCGGCGCGCGCGAGCCACGCGCGGCCCTCCGGCCCGAGCCGGCCCCCCCGAGGGCGGCCGCGCTCGGCGGTCGTGCGGGCGGCGTCGAGCAGCTCGGCCCCGCGGGCGACGAGCTCGCGGACCGTGGCCGCCCCGGCGGCGCCCTGGAGGCGGGCGGCGTCCGCGGCGTCGGCGAGGGCGGCGAGCGCGAGGGCGGAGATCCAGATGCGGCCCAGGAAGTAGTCGCTCCACGTGCGGCCCAGGTGGTCGACGAGCTCGACGGCGAGCGCCACCGCCTCGTCGCGGCGTCCGGCCCACGTGAGGGCGTCGATCGAGCACCCGCCCGAGATGAGCGCGATCTGCCCGTCCCGGAACCAGTCGCGGCGCAGCGCGGCGCCCCGCGCGATCGCGTCCGCGTCGCCGCGCGCGACGGCGGCGTAGAGCTGGACGCACGAGAGCTGCGGCGCGGAGCCCTCGGGCATGGTCTCGCCCGCGGTGTCCGTGGGGGTGAGGTCGCCGAGCACGTACCGGACGAGGTCGCGGAACAGGCGCAGCTCGACGCCGTACGCGCTCCACCCGAGTCCCGTCGCCCGCGCGCGGTCGAGGCCGTCCTCCGTGACCTGGAGGGCCTCGTCGATGCGGCCCGCGTAGTAGCGGTTCGCGGCGATGTTGTACCAGCAGCGCAGCTCCGTGAGGATGTCGCCCGCCTCGACCGCGCGCTCGCGCGCCTGGGCGAGCAGCACCGCGGCGCGGTCGTCGTCCGCGACCTCGAGGATCGCCATCGTGGTCAGCACGTCGGCCTCCACGTCGGGCGCGTCGAGGCGGTGCGCGACGTCGATCGCCTCGGCCGCGACCTCGGCGGCGAGCTCGTCGAGGTCGGCGTTCATGGCGGCGCGCGCCCGCATGGCCAGCGTCCACGCGCGGTCGAGCGACGGCGGCTCGGTCGGCAGGACGGCGAGCGCCGCCTCGGTGTGCGCAAGGGTCTCCTCGACGTCCTCCGTGCCGAGCAGGTACCGGGACAGCACGTGCCGCAGCGACGCCTGCCGCATCGGGTCGTCGGCGGTGCCCTCGACGACGCGGCGCGCCAGCGCGACGGCGCGGTCCGGCTCGCCCGCGCGGCTCGCGGCCCCGGCGGCGGCGAGCGCGACGGTGACGCGGTCCTCCCCGAGGAGGGCCGCGGCGTCGGGCACGGCCTGCCACAGCGCGAGCACCTGCTCGAGGTGCCGCAGCTCCTCCGCGGGCGCGAGGACGCGCGCCGCCTTGCGCGCCGCGGCGCGCGACGCCGTGAGCGCGGCCGGGAGGTCGTGCGCGGCGAGCGCGTGGTGGGCCCGCAGGGCGGGGGACCCGAGCGTCGGGTCGTCGTCGAGCGCGGCGAGGTACGCGCGGTGCACGCCGACGCGCTCGCCCGGGAGCAGGTCGGACGCGACCGCCTCGGCGAGCAGTGCGTGCCGGAACACGACCGTGTCGCGGGCGCCGTCGCCCTCGACCGCGAGGACGTGGTGCGCGATCGCCTCGCGCAGCGCGGCGTCGAACGGGCGCCCGGACGACCGGTCCGCGGGCTCGCCGTCGTCGGTGTCCCGCGCCAGCGCGGCGCGCAGGAGCGGCTCGCTCACCTGGCGCCCCGAGACCGACGCGACGCGCACGAGGTGCTGGACGGCCGGGTCGAGCCCTTCCAGGCGGGCGCGCAGCACGTCCGCGAGGGACCACGGCAGCTCGTCTCCCAGGCCGGACTCGACGAGCTCCTCGGCGAAGTAGGCGTTCCCCTCGGAGCGCGTGCGCACGGACTCGAACGCCGCGGGCGGCAGCGGGCTGCCGGCGAGCGCCGTGGTGAACTCCCGCAGCTCGCGCTCGGTGAAGGGCGAGAGCTGCACGTGCTCGACGCGCGGGTGGCGCAGCAGCTCCGCGAGCACCGGGCGCAGGGGGTGGCGGCGGTGCAGGTCGTCCGCGCGGTAGCTCGCGACGACGAGGACGTGCTCCGCGCGCAGACGGGCGACCACGAAGCGCAGGACGTCGCGGCTCGACGGGTCCGCCCAGTGCAGGTCCTCGACGACGAGCACGAGCGGCGCCTCGGGCGTCCCGGACGCCGCGATCGCGGCGGCGACGCTCTCGAAGAGCTGGAGGCGCTCGCCCTGGCTCTGCTCGTCGTCGGACGGGGTGCCGGCGTCGAGCAGGCGCGCGAGCGCGGGACGGGCGGCGACCGTCTCGTCGACGGCGGGGTGCTGGGCGCGCAGGGTCGTGAGCGCCTCGGAGAAGGGGAGGTAGGGGAGGCCGACCTCGCCGAGGTCGACGCAGTGGCTCCACACCACCGTCGCGCCCGTCCCGGCCGCGAGCTCCGCCGCGCGGGTGAGCAGGCGCGTCTTGCCCACCCCCGCGTCCGCGCCGACGAGCACGACGCCCGGCTCGCCGCGGCGCGCGCGCTCGACCGCCGCGGCGAGCACGTCGAGCTCGGCCGCGCGGGCCACGAAGGGCGCGCGCGTGGAGGGTCGGGGCACGGTTCCCATCCTCGCAGCGGGCACCGACACGTGACCAGCCGATTGACCGCCCGGCGCCGACCGGGTCACCCCGACGGACACGACGACGCCGCCGGCGAGAGGTACCTCGTCGGCGGCGTCGGGCGGCGCGGTCATCGCGCGGGCTGGTCGTGGCGACGACGACGGCCGCGCCACCAGTGCAGCAGCGCGGGCTCGTCGTGCCGCAGGTCCGCCCGCAGACGCTCCGCGCGGTACTCCAGGTCCGCGTCGAACGTCGGATCGATGTGCGTGCTCATGGTCGTCCCCGTCTCCCAGGCTCCCTGCCTGTCCGACACTCACAGTCGTCCTGAGCACCGGGTCGTCGCATCGGTCGACCGCGCACCGTTCGTCGGGGGGTGCCTTAGGCGCACGAGGATCCGGGTGTCGAGAGGTCTGAGGCGGTCCCCGGCGCCTAAGGCACCGGTCCCGAGGCGGCCGACGCCGGGGGCCCCACGCTGCGCTCGCTCGTCGGGGGGACAGGTGCTTGGGTGGGCGAACCAGCGTGGTCCGCCGGGGCGGACAGACCAGGGAGGACAGCGATGACCGAGCACGTCGACGCCGACAACTTCGTGCGCGCCGAGACCGACAGGATGTTCGCCGCGCTGCAGCGGGACGCGGGCGGGGTCAACCAGTTCTTCCACAACCGGGAGCCTGCGCCCGTGGACCGGCAGACGGTCGTGCGTCTGAACCGGGACACGCTCTACAGCTTCGCCGTCGTGGACCTGTCCGCCGGTGCCGCACTGACTCTGCCCGACGCCGGGGACCGGTACCTGTCAGCGATGGTCGTCGACAACGACCACTTCGTGGCGGACGTCCTGCACGCCCCGGGCGAGCATCGTCTCGACGCGACGGGCGTGGGCACGCGCTACGCCGTCGTGGCGGTCCGCACGCTCGTGGACCCCGCCGACCCGGCCGACCTCGAGGCCGTCGCCGCGGTGCAGGACGGCGTCGTGCTGCGTGCCGGCTCGGCGGATCCGTTCGTGTCTCCCGACTACGACGCGGTGAGCATGGACGCGACCCGGGACGCGCTGCTGGCGCTCGCCGCGGGCCTGCGCAGGTTCGACGGCATGTTCGGCACCCGGGAGCAGGTCGACCCGGTGCGGCACCTGGTGGGGACCGCGGCGGGCTGGGGCGGGCTGCCCACGACGGAGGCGTCGTACGTCGGTGTCGACCCGGGCGTGCCGCCCGGCCGGTACGCGCTCACGCTGCGCGACGTCCCGGTCGACGCGTTCTGGTCGGTCTCGGTCTACGACGAGAAGGGCTTCTTCGAGCCGAACCCCGAGGGTGTCTACAGCGTCAACAGCGTCACGGCCGTGCCCGACCCGGACGGCGGGGTCACCGTGCGATTCGCCCCGCGCACCGAGGTGGGAGACGCGCCGAACACGATCCCGGTCCCGGAGCGGTGGAACTTTCTCGTCCGCCTCTACCGCCCTCGCGCGGAAGTCCTCGACGGCACGTGGCGTGTCCCGGAGCTGCACGCGCTCTGACTGCCCTGACGGAGGTCCGGCAGGCGCACGCGGGAGGAGGACGGCCGGACCGAGCGACGAACGTGACCCGCGTCACTCCTCCCGTTGCCAACAGGAGGACCCCGGCGCAGACTGGACGCAGGACCGGACCCGCTGTGGGGGTGACCTCGTGACCGACACCTACGACATGCTGCCGATGCTGGGCCGTGGCAAGCACCGCAACCCGAAGAAGGGTGCGTGCTTCATGGAGCTCGCGTCGTATCTCGCGGGAGAGCGCTGGAGCGACCATCCACGGTGCACGCACCCGCTGCTCGCGATGCTCGCGCGCGCCGTGAACGACCTCACGGTCGACCCGGAGCGCCCGAAGCTCGCGCCGCTCATCCCGTCCGTCATCGGGTTGACGAGCGACGACCCGCACTGGGACGTGCGCATCGCGCTGCGCGCCGCCGTGACGGCGCTGCCGATCGCCCCGGCGGACCGGCAGCAGACCCTCGCGGTGGCGATCATCGGCGCCGAGAAGATGCTCGACGTCCTCGACGACCGCCCCGCGGGCACGCTGAGCGCCGAGTCGGCCGACGCGCTCGCGAGCTGCCCGCGCACCGCTCGGTGGGCGCAGCGGTTCTGCGAGGGCGCGCGCCTGCGGCCCACGCGGTTCGTGCGCGACGCCGCACCGAGCATCATCTCCGCGGCCGTGCAGGGCATCGCCGAGGCGTGCGTGAGCGACCCGGACGAGCGCCTGCGCGCGCTGCTCTCCGCGACGATCGACGACTGCCGCGCCTGGGCTGCGGCCGAGCCCGCACCTGCTCTCGACCCCGAGGCGTGGGCGCCGGTCGTCCGGGCCGCCGGGGCGGGGGCCCGGTGACGACGGACCGCGCCCCGAACGTCAACGGCGAGGGTCTCGACGACCCTGCGCTCGCGGCCGCGCTCGCGACGGCCGTGCGCGTCGAGGTGCCGCCGAGCGGCACCGGGTGCGCCGAGTGCGACGAGGCCGGCGGCTGGTGGGTGCACCTGCGCCGGTGCGCGACGTGCGGGCACGTGGGGTGCTGCGACACGTCGCCCGCGCAGCACGCGACGGCGCACTACGACCAGACCGGCCACCGGGTCATGCGCTCGTTCGAGCCGGGCGAGGAGTGGTACTGGGACTTCGAGACCGAGCAGGTGCTCGAGGGTCCGCACCTCGCCGCGCCGCTGTCCCGGCCGCCCGAGCAGGGGTCGCCGGGCCCCGCCGACCGCGTGCCGCCCGACTGGACGTCGCTCATCCACCGCTGACCCCTTCGCAGCCCTCGGTCTCCGGCCGAGGGTCTTGCGTGCCGGGCGCTCCCGTGCTCCGGCCTCTTCCGCAGGCGCGATGCGACGCACGCGACGCCGCCCGCGTCGCTCCAGCGCCGCCCGTCCACACCCCGACGCGCGCCAGGGCCGCGGTCCCCTGTTCTGTGCTGTGACCTGTTGTCTTTTTCTGGTGGAAGTTGTTTGATTCTGGGGAGACGTTGTGCGGTGCGCCAAGGAGGGCGACCGCCGGAGCATCGGTGCCCGGTTCGCCGCCGCGTCGTGCAGTCCCTGGATTCACTCGACGAGGAGGAAGCACGGATGCAGTCCATGACAGCGGTAGCACCCCCACGGGGCAGACCGGCGAGGATCCTGGCGGCGGCACTGGCCGCCGCGCTCACGGTGCCCCTGGCCGTGGCGACGGCGGCGGGGGCGACCGCGACGCCGTCGGCCCCGACCGACGAGGCCACGCAGGACGTCGCAGCCCAGGACCTCGCCCTCGACAACGGGCTCAAGGGCGAGTACTTCCTGTCCGGCGGCCCCGGCTGGCCGCTCACCGACCTCAAGGCCACGATCCCCGACCAGCGGATCGAGTTTCCCAATCTCGTCCCGACGTTCGCCGAGCTGACCGGTCGCGGCGAGCGCACGTCCGCGCGCTGGACGGGGCAGATCACGCCCGACTACAGCGAGGCGTACACGTTCTCCGCGATCGGCGACAACGGCTTCCGGCTGTGGATCGACGACCAGCTCGTCATCGACCACTGGGTCGACGACTGGGACGTCGAGCAGACGTCCGCCCCGGTCCAGCTCCAGGCGGGTCAGGAGTACGCGTTCCGCATGGAGATGTTCCAGAACACGGGTGGCGCGCACCTCCGGTTGCGGTGGCAGAGCCCTTCGCAGGACCGTGAGATCGTGCCGACCGACGCCTTCACGTACCCCGACGACTTCGTCGTCTTCCCCGCGCAGGCCACGCTCGAGAGCGACGGCACGAGCCTCAACGTGGCGTTCCAGGGGGCCGCGGGCGGTGTCGACGAGAGCCTCGTCGACCACCTCAAGGTCCAGGTCGACCAGCTCGCCTGGCCCGTCGCACAGGTCGCGGCGCAGGGCGACGTCCTCGGCATCACGCTCGCCGAGCCCGTCGACCGCGCGTCGACCGCACGTCTCGTCTACGACGGCGAGGGCGACCTGACGGTCGGCGGCGAGAAGGTCGGGTCGCTCAACCTGCCGGTGACCAACGGCTCCGAGTTCCGGATCCAGACCCCGTGGGCCGACGACTTCGACCCCACCAACCCCCTGCCGGAGTACCCGCGCCCGCAGCTCACGCGCGACGCGTGGCAGAACCTCAACGGCGTCTGGCAGTTCGAGACGGCGGAGTCCGACGACGCCGTGCCGAGCGGCCGCGACCTCGACGAGGAGATCGTCGTCCCGTACGCGGTCGAGTCCGCGCTGTCGGGCATCGAGCGGCGCGAGGACGACATGTTCTACCGCCGGACGTTCGAGGTCCCGCAGGACTGGGCGGTCGGGAGCGACAACCGGCTGCGCCTGAACTTCGGCGCGGTCGACTACGTCGCGACGGCGTACGTGAACGGCCAGGAGGTCGGCACGCACCGCGGCGGCTACGACGCGTTCTCGTTCGACGTCACCGACGCGCTCGTCGCGGGCACGGAGCAGGAACTCGTCGTGCGCGTCGTCGACACCACGGACGGCAGCAACCAGGCCGTCGGCAAGCAGACGCTCAACCCGGGCGGCATCTTCTACACCCCGACGTCGGGCATCTGGCAGACGGTGTGGATGGAGCCCGTCCCGGCCGCGGCGATCGACGCCGTCGTCACGACGCCCGACGTCGAGGCCGGCGTCCTCGCGGTGACCGCGCAGTCGGCCTCCGCGTCCGACGCGGCCGAGGTCACCGCCGTCGTGCGGGACGCGGAGGGTGCCGAGGTCGGGACGGCGACCGGCGCCGCGAACGAGCTGCTCGCGGTCGAGATCCCGGACGCGCACCTGTGGTCGCCCGACGACCCGTACCTCTACGACGTCGACGTCACGCTCACCGACGGGGACTCGACCGACACCGTCGCGTCCTACGCGGGCATGCGCTCGATCGAGGTGTCCGAGGTGGACGGCGTCCAGCGAATCCTGCTGAACGGCGAGAAGACCTTCCTCATGTCGACGCTCGACCAGGGCTACTGGCCGGACGGCATCTACACGCCCGCGTCCGACGAGGCGTACGTGTTCGACCTCCAGGCGCACAAGGACCTGGGCTTCAACACGGTGCGCAAGCACATCAAGGTCGAGCCGGCCCGCTGGTACCACCACGCCGACACGCTGGGTCTCATGGTGTGGCAGGACATCCCGAGCGGGTGGTTCGACAACGGCGACACGGACCCGGCGTCGCGCGTCTTCTGGGAGCAGGAGATGAGGACGATCATCGACCAGCACCGCTCGGTGCCGTCGATCGTCGGCTGGGTGACGTTCAACGAGGGCTGGGGCGAGTGGAACCTGGCCGACACGGCGCGGATCGGGAACACGATCGACGCCTACGACCCGAGCCGGATCCTCAACACGCACTCGGGCTACAACTGCTGCGCGTCGAAGGGCGACTCGAAGACGGGCGACATCATCGACTGGCACCAGTACACCGGCCCGGCCCTGCCGAAGCCGGACGCGACGCGCGCCGCGATCGACGGCGAGCACGGCGGCTTCTCGATGAGCGTCCCGGGCCACATGTGGCCGGGCGTCTCGGCGAACCCGTACGGCGGGGTCGCGAACAGCGAGGCCCTGACCGACGCGTACGTGCAGAACACGGAGAAGCTCGTGCGGCCTGCGCAGTGCTACCTGTCGGGCTCGGTGTACACGGAGATCTCCGACGTCGAGAACGAGCTGAACGGCTTCTGGACGTACGACCGCCGCGTGCTCAAGATGGACGCCGCGCGCGTCAAGGACGTCAACGAGCGGGTCGTCGCCGCGGCGGTGCAGGGCTCCGCGCCCGTCGACCCGGGCACCCCGGGGCTGACCGGCACGGGCCGCTGGTCGTTCGACGAGGGCCAGGGCACGACGGCGGCCGACGGCGTGGGCGACCACGCGGCGTCGGGCACCGGCACGTGGGTCGCCGGGCACGGCGAGACCGGGTCCGCGATCCGGCTCGACGGCACGAACCAGTCGTTCGCGACCGAGGGCCCCGTGGTCGACACGACCGGCTCCTACACCGTGTCGGCGTGGGTCCAGCTCGACAAGACGCCCGGGGGCGCGTGGTCGACGATCGTCGGCCAGGACTCGGTCACGGGCTCGAGCGCGTTCTACCTCCAGTACGGCGGGGGCGGTCGGTGGGCCTTCTCCTACGACGGCGAGCCGCGCGCGGAGTACGTCGTGCAGCCCGTGCTGGGCGACTGGTACCACGTCGTGGGCGTCCGCGACGCGGCCGACCAGAAGCTCAAGCTCTACGTCAACGGTGACCTCGTCGGCCAGTCCGACGTGTGCGGCGGCACCACGCCGTCCGGTCCGCTGACGATCGGGCGCGGGCAGTGGAGCGGCAACCCCGTCGACTACTGGGCCGGCACGATCGACGACGTCCGCGTCTTCGACCGCGCGCTGTCCGACGCCGAGGTCGCCCAGGTCTACGCCGGCGACGACGGCGAGGAGCCGGCGCTCGACGTGACCGTGACGGCCGAGACCCGCTGCCTCGCGGGCAAGGCCTACGTGGCCGTGCGCGCGACGAACGGCGAGGACGTCCCCGTGGACGTCACGCTCGCCACGCCGTTCGGGACCAGGGCGGTCACCGCCGTCGCCCCGGGGGCGAACGCGTACCAGTCGTTCGCGGTGCGCGCCCCGTCCGCCGAGGCGGGCGAGGCGACCGTCACCGCCACGGCGACGGTCGACGGCGAGCAGGTCAGCACGGAGGTCGTCGCGCCGTACGCCGCGACCACCTGCGGCTGACGGCAGGTCGGCGCCGCCGCGCGGCACCGACCCCGGGGTCGTCCCTCGCCCGTCACGGGCGGGGGGCGACCCCTCGCCGTACGTCTCGTCGTACCCCTCGTGAGACCCCGGGACCCGCCGCGCCGCGGTCAGGCCACGGGCGCGCCACGCTCGGCCGGGGCCCCGGCCCGGTCGGCGACCGGGACGTCCGCAGGGCCCGCCCGGAGCACGACGAGCGCGACGTCGTCCTCGCCCGGCCCCGGCAGCATCCGGGTGAGCGCCGCCTCGACGACCTCCTCGATGGGCCCGCGGTGCGTGCCCTCCAGCGCGCGGGCGAGGTCGACCAGGTCGTCGCGGAGGTTGTGGCCGCGACGCTCCACGAGCCCGTCGGTGTACAGCACGAGCGTGTCGCCCGGGTAGACCTCGACCGTGTGCTCGGTGCGCGCGGTACCCGGCGAGAGCCCCAGCGGCAGGTCGTTGCGCCGCGTCAGCGTGTCGACGCGGCCGTCTGCGCGGACGAGCATGGGCGGCAGGTGCCCCGCGCTCGTCCACCGCACCGTCCGCGCCCCGCGGCGAACCTGCTCCGCGGTCTGCTCGATGCGCGCGACGACCAGCGTCGCGATCGCGCCGCTCCCCAGCGCGAGCCCCTGCACCGCCGCGTCCACGCGCTCGAGGACGTGCGCCGGCGACTCGCCGCTGTCGTAGCCGATCGCGCGCACGAGCCCGCGCAGCTGCCCCATCATCACCGCCGCCGCGAGGTCGTGGCCGACGACGTCGCCCACGACGAGGGTCGTCGCGCCGTCGGGCGTCACGAACCCGTCGTACCAGTCGCCGCCGATGTCGCGGTCGAGCGCGGCGGGCTGGTAGTGCACGGAGACCTGGAGGTGGTCCGGCTCGGGCGGCTCGGTGAGCACCGCCTGCTGGAGCGCGAGCGCGACCTCGCGCATCTGCGCGGTCTGCTCCTCCGAGCGCTCGGCACGCAGCCGCAGCGCGTCCATCGTGGTCCGCAGGCGCACGGCGTCGCGCAGCGCCGCCCCGACCGTCGCGGCCAGACCGGCGAGGTATCGCGCGTAGTCGCGGTCCCAGGGGCGCATCGGGCTCGCCCGGAGCACGAGGATCCCGGCCACGCCGCCGCGCAGGGCGTCGCGCAGCGGCTTGACCACGAGGCCCTGCGAGACGATGCGCTGCCGGGTCCGGAACACCCGCTCGACGAGGCGGGTCTCCGCGGCGCTCGGCCCCGGGCCGACCGACCCGACCTCCCGGGGTCGCCCGCCCCGCACGTCGTAGAAGGCGGCGCGTGCGACGTCGGGGCTCCCGGCCAGCACGTCGAGCACCGGGCGGCCGAACGTCGCCAGGTCGGTGAACGTCGTCGGGAGCGCGCCCTGGAGCTCCCCGAGCATCGCGAGGCGGCGCTGGTTGACGACTGCCAGCGTCGTCTCCGTCGAGATGTCGAGCACGCCCGCGATGCGGCCGTCGTCGTCCCGGAGCGGGCTGTAGGAGAACGTGAAGAACGTCTCCTCGTCGTAGCCCGAGCGGTTCATGACGAGGTGCAGGTCGCGGTCCGACGACGCGCGCCCGGTGCGCAGGACCTCGTCGAACAGGGGCCCGACCTCGTCCCAGATCTCCGCCCACACCTCCGCCGCCGGGGCGCCGAGCGCGCCGGCGTGCTTGGTGGTGCCGAGCATCTCCTCGTAGCCGTCGTTGTAGATCAGCGTGAGGTCGGGCCCCCACACCAGCATCACGGGGAACTGCGTCGAGAAGCACAGGTGGACGGCGTGCCGCAGCGCCTCGGGCCACTCGCCGGGCGGGCCCAGCGGCGTCCGCTCCCACGCGACCTCGCGCGCCTGCCGACCCACGGCGCACTGCGCCGTGGCGTCGACGAACCACTCGGCATCCATCCGCGCATCGTAGGCGAACGGCCGTCGCCCGCCCCCTGGACGGCGTCCGCCCGTGCGGGCGGACGGCCGGTCTCGCGCGGCGGGTCCGCCCGTCGGCCGACGCCGCAGGTCGGCTAGGGTGTGCGCGGCCCGACGGCGGCCACCGGACCGCGGGCGCTCGCCCGCGCCGGCCGACAGGACCGACATCGACAGGGGCGTGGACGTGCAGCGCAACCTCGTCCACGTGTTCGACGTGACGGGCGCGGACCCGGCGCTGCTCGACGACGAGCCGACCGTCCGCCGCTGCCTCGACGCGATCGTCCGCGAGGCCGGGATGACGCCGCTGGGGGAGGTGTCCCACCGCTTCGAGCCGCAGGGCACGAGCGTCGTGCTGCTGCTCGCGGAGTCGCACCTCGCCGTGCACACCTGGCCTGAGGACGGCACCGCCTACGTGACCCTCACGACGTGCCGCGCCCCGGCGTCGGCCACGTTCACGGACGACGTGCGCGCGCTCCTCGCCGAGGAGCTCGGCGCCACCGAGGTCGCCGTGCGGAGCCTCGCGTGAGCCGGACGCCCCGCCCGCGGCTCGCGATGCGCGTCGGCGAGGACCTCGTGGGCGCCCCGCCGCAGCGCGCGACGCCGCGCGCCGTCGCCGTGCTCTCGACCGTGCACGGCGGCTCCACGTTCACGTGGGAGGAGTGGCAGCTCCTCGCCCACGACGGCTCCGACGTCTGGGTCGAGTACGACCACGACACGCGCGACGTGACGCTCCTGCGACCGACGGAGCCGTGGCCGCCCGTCGTCGACCTCTCGGGCCTGCGGACCGGCCGGACCCTCGGGCTGACTCTCGAGGGGCGGCAGCACACGCTCACGGTGCGCGAGCACGGGACGGGGCGCGTCGAGCACGTCGAGGGGCAGTTCGCCGAGCCGTTCGCCGTCGGGCAGGAGGTCGAGTACGTCGACCTCTCGGCCCACGGGGCGATCGTGTCGATCGAGCGCACGACCGGACCGCTCGGCCCCGTCACGTCCGTCTACCACGGGCGCCGTCTCGACAGCGCCGAGCAGAAGCGCCTGTTCGGCCGCCGCGTCGCGCCGCGCACGGTCCCCGGCGGGCGGTTCGTCGCCTTCGCGGTCGCGGCGGTCGTGCTGCTCGGTCTCGGGTCGTGCGCGGCTCGCGCCGCCTCGGGCAGCGCGTCGTGCACGCCCCGCTCCGTCGTCACGACGTCGCCCACCACCGGCCAGGTCGGCACGACCGACGACGGCACGTGCGTGCGGCGCACCGTCTACGGCGGGGGCGGCGGAGGGCTCGGCAAGTGACCCGCCCCGCGCCCGGTCGTCCCGCCCCCGAACCCCTGCACCCGTCCGCCCGTCCCACGACCCGACCCCGGGAGACCCCGTGATCTCTGCCGCCGCCCCGCTGGCGTTCCTCTGGTCCTTCTTCTCGACCGTCCTCTACTCGGTGCTCGGCATCGTCCTGCTGCTCGTCACGCTCGTGGTCGCGAACAAGGTGTTCCGGCTCAACCTGCACCGCGAGCTCGTCGACGAGCACAACGTCGCGTTCGGCGTGATGATCGCGGGCCTCGCGGTGGCGATCGGCCTCATCATCGCGGGGACGATCAGCTCCTGACCGTGCTCGACCAGCAGGAGGTCCCGCCCGGAGGCCCGCCCGGGGGCGACGTGGCGGCGGACCCCGGCCCGTCCGCCGGGCGGTCGGGAGCGCGCCACCTCGACCGGCCGACGGTGTTCGCCGCCGCGCTCCTCGTGGCCGTGGGCGGGCTCGTCTACGAGCTCATCCTCGGGACCGCGGCGTCGTACCTGTTCGGCGACTCGGTCGTCGCGTTCTCCGTCGCGACCGGGCTGACGCTGTTCGGCATGGGCCTCGGCTCGCTCCTCGCGCCGCGCCTGCAGCGCACCGCGGGGCTGAGCTTCGTGCGCAACGAGCTCGTGCTCTCGCTCCTCGGCGGGACGTCGGTGCTCGCGCTGTTCTGGGCGTACGCCGCCACCGAGCTCGCGTGGGTCGTGTTCGTCGTGCTGTCGCTCGCGATCGGGACGGCGATCGGCGTCGAGATCCCGCTCCTCGTCGCGGTGCTCAAGGAACGGGGGAGCGAGGGCTCCGTCTCCCTGCTGTCGAAGGTGCTCGCGCTCGACTACTTCGGGGCGCTCGCCGCCTCCCTGCTGTTCCCGTTCCTGCTGCTCCCTTACCTCGGCCTCGTGCGCACCGCGTTCGCGGTCGCGGTGCTCAACGTCGCCGTCGCGGCGTTCATGCTCGCGCGCATGGGCCACCCGCCGCGGTGGTCGGTGCTCGCGGGCGTCACGCTCGTCGTGCTCCTCGCCGGGTTCGCGGCGTCGTCGTGGCTCGAGGCGCGCATCAGCGCGGGGATGTACCAGGACCCGGTCGTCGCGCAGGAACGCAGCGCCTACCAGCAGGTCGTCGTCACCGCGTACCAGGGTGACACGCGGCTCTACCTCGACAACCAGCTGCAGTTCTCCTCCGTCGACGAGGCGCGGTACCACGAGACGCTCGCGCACGCGGCGATGACGTCCGTCGCGGCGCCCGCGTCCGTCGCGATCCTCGGCGGGGGCGACGGTCTCCTCGCGCGCGAGGTCCTGCGCTACGGCTCGGTCCAGGAGGTCACGCTCGTCGACCTCGACCCCGCCGTCACGGATCTCGCCCGCGAGAACCGGCTCCTCACCGCCGTGAACGACCACGCGCTCGACGACCCGCGCGTCACGGTCGTCAACGCCGACGCGTTCCGCTGGGTCGAGGACACGGCGCAGACGTTCGACGTCGTGCTCGTCGACCTCGTCGACCCCTCCTCCGAGCGCGTCGCCAAGCTCTACTCGCAGGAGTTCTACGGCATGGTCGCCGCGCACCTGCGGCCCGGCGGCGCGTTCGCGACGCAGGCGACGTCGTCGTACTTCACGCCCGACGCGTTCTGGCAGGTGGTCTCGACGGTCCGCGCTGCGGCGCCCGGGCGCACCGTCGTGCCGCTGACCGTCAACGTCCCCTCCTTCGGGGAGTGGGGCTTCGCGCTCTCGCTCCCGGGCGGACCGGCCGACGCGGTGCCGGGCCCCTTCGCGCGCACGCCCCTCCCGGACGGGCTGCGCTTCCACGACGCCACGTCCCTCGCGGCGACCACGCGCCTCCCGGCCGACAACCCGCCCCGCGACCTGCCGCCGTCGACCCTGCTGTCCCCGACGGTCCAGCGCACGTACCAGGAGGACATGCGCGCCTGGCGCTACTGAGCGGTCAGGAGCGCGACCGCTGCCGCTCCGCGCGGGCCTGCGCGTCGCGGTAGACCCGCAGCCGCTCGACCTGGAGCTCGCCGAGCGTGGGGGCGTCCACCTCGTCGGCGAACGCCTCGGAGAGCTGGCGGAGGATGTCGGTCTCGAGGTCGTCGAGCTCCTCGAGCCGACGGCGGTCTCCCGGGCTCAGCAGGGGCCACGTCTCGGTGTAGGTGGGTGCGTGCTCGCTCACCTGCCCATGGTCGGCTCTCCGGCGCGGTCTCGCAGGTCGACGGTTCCCGTCAGGCGGCGGGGCAGGTCACCGCCGCGAGCGCGTCGAGCGCGCTGAACGGGTCGTCCGGCCGGGCGGGGTCGGCCGTCGTGGCGACGAGGACGACGCTCGACACCCCGCCCGCGCCGAGCTCGGCGAGCCGCGCGCGGAAGGTCTCGGGCGCCCCGACGACGGCGAGCGCGTCGACCCACGCGTCGGGCATCGCGGCGGCGAAGTCGTCGGGGGTGGCGCTCGCGTCGCGCAGGGCGCGGAAGTCGTCGGCGAAGGGCAGCGGGTCGATCTGGGCGGACCAGTCGGCCTCGCCGAGCACCGCGAGGTAGGGCCGGACGATCGCGCGGGCGGTCGCGACGTCGTCGTGCACGGCGCCGACGGAGAAGGCGACGACGCGGTGCGCGGGCGGGGCCGCGTCGCCGGCGCTCGCGCGCCCGGCGTCGATCGCGGCGCGCGCGACGGCGAGGTACTCGGGGGTCACGGGCATGTCGAGGATGGTCCCGTCCGCGACGCGGCCGGAGACCTCGAGCGACCGCGGGCCGCGCACGCCCGCGAGCACGGGCGGCGGCGAGGCGGGCGGGGCGTGGAGCGCGACGTCGTCGACGGAGACGTAGCGGCCCGCGACGCTGACGCGCTCGCCGTGCAGCAGCGCGCGCACGGTCGCGGTGGTCTCCTCGAGCATCGCGAGCGGGCTCGCGGGCCACACGCCGATCTGCCGCATCCACGCGGGCATGCCGTGCCCGAGCCCGAGGTGCAGGCGGCCGGGGTGCAAAGCGGCGAGCGTGCCGGCCTCCATCGCGGCGGTCGACGGCGCGCGCGTCGCGGCGGGCAGGATCCCGATGCCGACGGTGAGGCGCTCCGTCGCGGCGAGGACCGTCGCGGCCTGCGCGATCCCGCCGTGGAACGTGAGGTCCTCGACGACCCACAGCTCGTCGAGCCCGACCTCCTCGGCACGACGCGCGAACGGCACGATGAGGTCGGCGGGGAGCTCGCGCGGGAGGATCACGCCGAGCGCGGGGGTCGTCGTCGAGGTCGCCATGCGGCGACGGTACCGTGACAGCGCTCCCACCCGTGACGACGTACGGCTCTCCGGAACAATCCCCTGGCCGGGAGCACCCTGGCCCGCCTACGGTCGGGGCCATGACCGCGCTCGACGACGCCGCTCTCACCGCCCTCGACACGCACCTGCGCTCCGCCGCGGACGCCGACGACTTCTCCGGCGTCGTGCGGGTCGAACGCCACGGCGAGGTGCTCCTCGAACGCGCCTACGGCGTCGCGTCGCGCCGCTGGGGCGTCCCGGTCCGCACGAGCACGCGGTTCGACGTCGCGTCCGTCACCAAGCTGTTCACCGCCGTCGCGGTGCTCCAGCTCGTGGGCGACGGCCGCCTCGGGCTCGACGACCGCGTCCACGACCACGTGGACCTCGCGGGCACGACGATCCCGCCCGAGGTGACGATCCGGCACCTGCTGACCCACACGTCGGGCATCGCGGACGACGCCGACGAGGAGGCGGGGGAGTCGTACGAGGAGCTGTGGGTCGACCGGCCGAGCTACTCCGTGACGCGCACGGCGGACTTCCTACCCGGGTTCGTCCACAAGGAGCCGAACTTCGCGCCCGGCGAGGGTGCCGATACTGCAACGTCGGCTACGTCCTCGCGGGCCTCGCGCTGGAGTCCGTCACCGGGACCCCGTACCGCGAGCACGTCCGCGAGCACGTGCTCGCGCGGGCGGGCATGGACCGCTCCGGGTTCTTCCGCATGGACGAGGCCGAGCCGGACGTCGCGGAGGGCTGGGAGCCCGTGCACGAGGGACCGGACGACGAGGGCCCCGTCACCGGGTGGCGGCAGAACGTCTACTCCTACCCGCCCGTCGGCTCGCCCGACGGCGGCGCGCACGCCACGGCGCGCGACCTCGCCCGGTTCTGGACGGCGCTGCGTGCCGGCGAGCTCCTGCCGCCCGACCTGACGCGCGCGTTCCTCACCCCGCAGGTGCTGCACGACGACGGCGCGGACGACACGGACGGGGCCGAGCCCGCCCCGAGCGTGCACTACGGCTTCGGGCTCGAGTTCGAGCTGCTGGGGGACGGGTCCGTGCGCTCGGTCTACAAGGACGGCATCAACACGGGGGCGAGCGCGATCCTGCGCCACTACCCGGACGCGGCGGACGCGCTGGACGGCGCCGACGCGCTCCCGCCGGCGGGGGCGCCGGGCGTGACGGTGGTCGTGCTGTCGAACAGCGAGTCGGGCGCCTGGGGCCCGATCCGTCGCCTGGACGAGCTCGTCCGCGGCTGATCCGGCCGGCCTCCCCGCGCGTCCCGCGCCTCCGCACGAGACCTCCACACCCTCCGGGCCGCATCGGCGCTCGCGCCACGGACCGCTCACCTAGGCTCGTGACCCATGCCCTCCGGACTCTCCGCCGCCCTGACGGCCGCCGTGCCCGCCGCCACGACGGCGGAGCCCGCCCTCGACGGCGTCGCCGGCTGGGCGGTCGACCTCATGGAGACGCTGGGCCCGGTCGGGGCCGCGATCGCCATCGCGCTCGAGAACCTCTTCCCGCCCCTGCCGAGCGAGATCATCCTGCCGCTCGCGGGCTTCACGGCGAGCCAGGGCAGCTTCGGGCTCGTCGAGGCGATCCTGTGGACGACGGCGGGGTCCGTCGTCGGCGCCCTCGCGCTCTACGCGGTGGGCGCGATCATCGGGCGCGAGCGCACGCGCTGGATCGCGGAGCGCCTCCCGCTCGTCAAGGTCGAGGACGTCGACCGCACCGAGCAGTTCTTCCTGCGGCACGGCAGCGCGACGGTGTTCTTCGGCCGCTTCATCCCGATCTTCCGCAGCCTCATCTCGATCCCCGCGGGCGTCGAGCGCATGCCCCTGTGGAAGTTCACCGCGCTCACCACCGCGGGCAGCGCGGTGTGGAACACGATCTTCGTCTACGCCGGGTACGCGCTCGGCGAGCAGTGGCACGTCGTCGAGGAGTACGCGGGCGTCCTGCAGAAGGTGGTCATCGCGGTCGTCGCGGCAGCGGTCGTGTGGTTCGTCGTGACGCGCGTCTGGCGCTGGGTGCACGACGACGAGCGCCCCGCCCACGCGCGCGGCCGCCGGGACGCGGCACCCGCGCGCGACGAGGCCTGACCGCCGCAGCCGCCCGCGGCGGCGCCTGACCGCCTCGCCCGGACGTCCGGAGGGCCGAGGTCCCGCCCGCGCGGTGCGCGTCGCCGTGGCGGATGATCGGAACGTGCCCGCCCCGACCGACCGGCCCAGCGCGCCCGCGAGCGCGGCCCGCGTCACGCCCGCGGCGGGCCACGGTCCCGGGGACGCCTCGTGATCCTCGCGCTGCTCGCCGCCGTGGCCGCGAGCCTCCTGTACGCGGTGAGCACGATCATGCAGGCCGTCGCCACGCGTCGCGCCCACGGCCTCGCGGCCGTGGCCCAGCCGCTCGTCGTCGGCGGGCTCGTGGTCGACGGCGTCGCGTGGCTCCTCTCCCTCCTCGCCCTCGACCACCTGCCGCTGTTCGTGGTCCAGGCCGTCGTCGCGGCGTCGCTCGTCGCCGTCGTGCTGCTCGCCCGTCTGGTGCTCGGCGCGACGCTGCGGCGCACGGACCTCGTGATGATCGGCGTCGTCGTGGCGGGGCTCGTGGTGCTGGCGCTCGCGGCGGGGGAGCAGCCCGCGACGCACCCGCCGGCCGGGTTCACGACCTGGGTCAACGTCGCCGCCGCGGTCGTGGCGGTCGGCACCGCCGTCGCGTACCGGCGCGGGCACCCCGTGCTGCTCGCCGTCCTCGGCGGCCTCGGCTACTCGGTCGCCGCGGTGGCGGCGCGCGGCGCGCACGCGTCCGGCGACCTGCTCGACACCGTGCTCCAGCCGCTCGCCCTCGCGATCGTGCTCGGCGGCGTCGCGGGCGCGCTCGCGTACCTGCGCGCCCTGGAGCGCGGCGCCGTCGGGACGGTGGCGGCGACGGTCTCCGTGATCGAGGTGCTCGCGCCGGGGATCGTCGGCCTCGCCGTGCTCGGCGACGTCGTGCGGTCGGGCTGGGCGGTGCCCGCCGCCGTGGCGACGCTGGCCGCCGTCGGCGGGTGCGTCGTGCTCGCGACGAGCCCCGCGAACGCCGCGGCCGAGGAGGGCGCGCCCGCGGCGACGGAGCCCGAGCCCGCCTAGGGTGGGCCGAGCCGGCCGTCCGGGAGCAGCCCCGCCGGCCTGCCGCCGGGCGGTCGCCGGCCGCACCGAAGGAGAGGCACCATGCGCACACCGTTGGACGTCCTCACGCTCGACGAGCTGCGCCGTCGGACGTCGGTGAAGTGGCGCACCTTCGCGCCCGACGTGCTGCCGCTGTTCGTCGCCGAGATGGACGTCGCACCGTGCGACGCGGTCGTCGAGGCGGTGACGGCCGCCCTGCGCTCCGGCGACACCGGGTACGACGTCGGCACCACCTACGGCGAGGCGTACGCGCGCTTCGCGGAGCGCCGCTGGGGCTGGACCCTCGACGCGGCGACGTCGCGCACGCTGCCCGACGTCATGGTCGCGATCGTCGAGGTGCTGCGCGTCCTCACGTCCCCGGGCGACGCGGTCGTCGTCAACCCGCCCGTGTACCCGCCGTTCTACGGCTTCACCGCGAACGAGGGGCGACGCGTCGTCGACGCGCCGCTCGGCGCCGGCGGGCGGCTCGACCTCGACACGCTGGAGCGGGCGTTCGCCGACGCGACCGGCGTCGCCGCGAACGGCGACGGGCCCGGGAGCGGGCGCCGCGCCGTCTGGCTCGTGTGCAACCCGCAGAACCCGACGGGGACCGCGCACACGCGCGCGGAGCTGGCGGCCGGGCTGGCGCTCGCCGAACGGTACGGGGTGCGCGTCGTGGCGGACGAGATCCACGCGCCCCTCACGCGGCCCGGTCTCGACGGGCGCCCGGCGACGACCCACACGCCGCTCCTCACCGTCCCCGGCGCGGGCTCGGCCGTCGCGATCGTCTCCGCGTCGAAGGCGTGGAACCTGCCCGGCCTCAAGGCCGCGGCGGCCGTCGCCGGCCCGGACGCCGCCGACGACCTGCGGCGCATCCCCGAGGAGGCGAGCCACGGCGTCCAGCACGTGTCGGTGCTCGCGCACGTCGCGGCGCTCGACCACGGCGAGGCGTGGCTCGACGACGTCCTCGCCGGCGTCGAGCGCAACGCGTGGCTCCTCGCCGACCTGCTCGCGGAGCACCTGCCCGCGGTGCGCTACCGGCCCGGCGAGGCGACGTACCTCGCGTGGCTCGACGCGCGCGGGCTCCCCGGCCCGGCGGGCGCGGACCCCCGGGGGTGGTTCCTCGACCGCGCGCGCGTCGCGCTGGAGGACGGGCGCCGGTTCGGCCCCGGCGGGCAGGGGCACGTGCGCCTCAACCTCGCGACGGGCGTCGACGTGCTCACGGAGGCGGTCGAGCGCATGGGCGCGTGCGTGCGGGGCGCGTGAATCTCGGCCCCACGACGACCGACGAGTTCTCGGCCGTCGACCGGTCAGACCCCCGACCACGACCGCACGACCCACCGGAGCACCGCCATGCCGTTCGAGCCCGTCACCCTCGACCACACGTTCACCGCGCCCGTCGGCGTCGACGTCAAGGGCGACACGTGGCCCTGCGTCGAGGTGCCCGGGGCGCGCGAGCTCTTCGGGTCGCTGCGCTCGGTCCGGGTGGACGCGACCGTCGACGACGTCGCGCTGCGCGACGTCGGGCTCATGCCGACCGGGTCGGGCGGGCTGATGCTGTCGCTCAACGCGGGCGTGCGCAAGCGTCTCGGCAAGGATGTCGGCGACACGGTGGTGGTCCGGCTCGAGCGCCGCCTGAGCTGAGGCGCGCGGCCGCACTGCCGCCTCCCGCGCGCATGGGCAGTTGTCCCCATCGCGGCGGCGGACCCGGCCGCGTACCGTCGGCGTGCGACCGTCGGGGACGAAGGTGTCGACGCGTGCGCGTGAGGGGACGCGCAGGGGCGGGAGGGGACGGCATGAGCGGGATGTGGGGCGCCGACGTCCGTGCGCTGCGCGCGCTCGCGTCGGGTCTGCGCTCCGGCGCCGACGCGCTGCGGACCCACCGCGCGCAGGTCGCGGCCGTCGTCGACGCCGCGACCCGGTGGGACGGGCCCGACGCCGCGCAGTTCCGCAGCGAGTGGGCCACCACGCTCGGCCCCTCGCTCACCGGCACCGCGAGCCTCCTCGACGCCGCGGCAGACCGCCTCGCCACGGACGCCGACCAGCAGGAGTCCGCGAGCGCCGACGGCGGCGCCCTCGCCGGCCCGGGCGGTCCGTCCTCGTCGGGTCCGGGCGGACCGCAGCAGGCCGTCCCCACCCCGACGCCGGGCGAGTACGCCGCGATGGACGCGGACGAGCGCGCCGCGTGGCTCGAGAACGCGACGGACGCGCAGGTCGCGGCGCTCTACGACCAGATGGTGCGCCTCGGCGTCGACCCCGACTCCCCGGGCTTCGCGGAGCTCGCCGTCACGCACTGGACGCGCGTCGCGGCAGGCGAGGCGGGGTTCGACTTCGCCGACTGGGACCCGTCCGCGGGGGCGTCGGCCAACCGCGAGATCATCGAGGACGTCTACACGTACTACGGCGAGCTCTACCTGGACAACCCGTGGATGCAGTGGGCCGGCATGGCCGCGATGATCGGTCCGTCGTTCGCCGCGGGGTTCTTCGACCTCGACATGATGCGGCAGCTCGCGCAGGGCGTCGCGAGCGGCGCCCGGGCGCTGCCGCCCGGTGTCGACCGGGCGGCGCTCGAGGCGATCGCGACCATGTCGGACGCCGAGCTCGGCTTCTACGAGAACCAGTTCCTGTCGATGCAGCGCGAGATCTTCGTGGACCAGGCCGTCATGCACGAGGCGTACCTGAACGGCGGGCTGGAGGAGATGGAGCGGCTGCTCGAGGCCGGTGTCATCGACGGGCCCGCGTACCAGGCGTGGGCGGACGTCGAGGCCGGCCGCGCGGGCGACGCGCAGGCGCTCGCGGACGGCAACACCGCACTCCTGTGGCGCGAGCAGAACCAGGTCATCGCGGACGACTGGCAGACCATGCGCGACCACCCGGTCACGGGCGAGGCGTTCACGTACCTCATGACGCTCGTCGGCGAGCCGTCCATCCCCGGCGCGGGCACGTACGCGCAGCACGACCCCTTCACGGTGAACGTCGAGACGCCCGGGCCGGAGCACCTCGGGATCCCGTTCACGGGCATCACGTTCGACAACCCCGTCCAGGGCACCGTGACGGTCCAGACGCCGCTGCCGGGCGGCAACATCGCCGACCAGGCGACCCGCTGGGAGTACATCTCGAACGACACGCTGCCCGCCTACCAGCAGCTCGTCACGCAGCACCCGGACCAGGCGGCGCAGATCATCGGCACCGACGTCTCCGACCGGATCGCCGACTACCGGCTCACGAACCCCGCCCGCATCGGGCGCATCCTTGACAGACTGACCGAGTGGGACGTGGACGTGGACCAGTGAGCCGAGGGTTCCGTCGCGCGCCCGGGTCGCCGCGGAGGCGCGGCGTCGCGGTCCTGCTCGCGGGCGCGCTCGCCGGGTCTCTCGTGCTGACGGGGTGCACGGTCACGTTCGGCGACCCGGACGACGCGGCCACCGGACCGGGCGGGACGACCGCCCCGGGCGGCGGGGACGTCGAGGGCGGCGGGAGCACGACGGGCACGACGACGATCGACGACATCGAGAGGGGCGAGACCGTGCGCTGGGACGTGAGCAGGCCGATCACCGCGGAGTCCGTCGGGCTGGGCGAGTCGATGGCCGTCGTGCAGGTGCCGGACGGCGCGGCCGAGGTCGAGCTGACGCTCCCCGACGGCACGTGGACCACGACGGCCGAGGAGCTGACGATCCAGCCCCGGCGCGGGTACGTGAGCGCGATCAACGTGTTCCGCACGCTCTCCGGCGGGCAGGCCGTGCACGACCAGCTCGTCGCCGACGCGCAGGTGCTGGGGTTCCCCCGGTCGCAGGTCGACCGCTGGCTCGACGACCTGCCCGCGTCGCTCGACGCGTCGCGCGCGGGCGGGACGCGGGCCCGTACCGGCATCAACGGGTCGAACGGCGACGTCGAGACGTCGGTGCAGATCAGCCACGAGCCGGGGCCGGGCGGTGACGAGTCCGTGCGCCTCTGGTACGTGATCAGCCCGGTCGTGCCGGACTGACGTCCTCCCCAGGCGGGTGCCCGTCACGGGCAGGCCGACGCGCCTCCGCCGCCCTGCTCGGCGACCTGGAAGTAGATCGGGCTCTGCCAGTCGGCGCCGTCCCCGCGCACGCGCGGCAGGTCGGAGCACGTCCAGCCCTGCTGCGGGGTGAACTGGCCCCCGGCGACGACGTGGGCGCCGCTCCACTCCCACGAGGTGTCCTGCCCGGTCGCGGCGCGGAGGTCGACGTCGAAGGACACCGACCGCGTGCCCGCGGGCACCGTGAAGGCCACGTAGTAGTTGCGGACCTGGCTCCCCGGCTCGCCCCACGTCTCGAACGAGATCCCGCGGACCGTGCAGCCGGAGAGGACGGTGCGTCCCTCGCCGCGCGCGACGCACGTGCCGGCCGTCGTCGTCTGCCACCGGCCGGCGGAGACGGGCGCGGCGGCCCGGGCCTGGTCCGTCCACGCGGCCGTCGTGGGCTCGACGGCCGCGTGCGCGACCCCCCACCACGACGCCGTCACGAGGGCCAGGACCGCCAGGAGCAGGCTCACCGTGCGGCGCCCGGCCGGCTGCCCGGCCGGCCCGCCGGTCCTCCGGCCGGTCATCGGCGGACCGGCTCCCGCCGCGGTGCGGGCGGGACGAGCAGGGTGAGGCCGAGCAGGCCGAGCAGTCCGACGAGGAGGGGGACCGCCACGGCGGGCGTCGTCAGGCGCACGATCGCGGTGCCCCAGCCGGCGAGCTGGACCGCGGGCTTCCAGACGTCGCCCGAGACGGTGTAGTCCAGGGCGTCCGCGAAGGCGTTGTTGTCGCCCTTCATGCTGACCGTGTAGCGGTCGTCGCCCGTCTGCTCGACGGCCTCGACCCGGTGGGTCACGAGGTCGTCGGTCAGCGCGCTCGGCAGGCTGACCACGTCCCCGACGGCCACGTCGGCCGCCGGGACGGGCCGGGCGACCAGGAGGTCGCCCGTCATGATCCCCGGCTCCATCGAGCCGGAGATCACGACGAGGGGCTTGATGAGGCCGACCGCGGTCGCGCCCCACACCGCCCCGCACACCAGCCCGAAGGCGGCGAGGACCCACAGGACGAGGACGGCGCCGCGCCGCAGTACCTGCATCGGTGGTTCTCCTCCTCCTGGGTCCGACGACGCCGGGTCAGGCCGTCGCGGTGGCGGAGACCGTGACGACGAGCGTCCCGGTGGCCCCCTGGTTCGACGGCGCCCAGTCGCTCGGCGCCGTGACGGTGAGCCGGAACTGGTCGCTGGAGGTGCCGCCGGCGGCGTCGAGGGTCGTGGCGAGACCGGAGACGGACGCGGAGGGGTTCGTGGTGAAGGTCGAGCCCGACGCGAAGCGGACGCTGGACGTGAGCGTGGCGCGGACCGAGCTCTCGTTGCGCACCCACAGGTCGATCGTGCGGGTCTGGCCGGGCAGGAGGTCGGCCAGGGCGTCGGACGGCACGACGAGCTCGATCGCGTCCGGGTCGGCCGAGTCCTTCCAGGTGGTCCCGTCCAGCGACCCCTGGAGGTCGAAGGTCGCGGCCGTCGCGGGCGCCGTGAAGAACGCGTTGTCGGTCCAGGCGGCGCTGGTGAGCGCCGCTCCGATGCCGCCGACGGCGAGGGCTGCGAGCCCGAACGCGGCGAAGGCGCGGCGCTTGTCGCGGCGCGGGGCGGGGGTCGTCTCGGGGGTGTGGAGGCTCATGACTCGAAAAGTACGGAGTCCTCCTCAACTCTGGCGCACCGGTTCCTCAGGAAAGGCGCAGGATCACCGCGGGATCGTGGCGAGCACCCGCGCCCACCTCTGCGCACCTGCCGCGGACCGGGGCGCGCGAGCGGAGGAGGGAGCCGTGGTGCGGCTCCGCGGGACGCGGGAGGTGAAGAAGCGGCGGACGAACCGGGCCGGTCCGGCCGTCGGTGCCGGGCACGTCGGTGCCGTCGGGTAGCGTCCGTCTCGTCCCGAACGGCACGGAGCAGGGGAGCAACGAGTGAGCAGCGTCGCGCACGACCACGGTCGGTCCGGCACGCACGGCCGGTGGCGCGGGAGGACCGCCCGCTGGACGACGGCCGCGGCGCTCGTCCCCGTCCTCGCCCTGCCCCTCGCGGCGTGCACCCCCGAGCGCCCGGAGGCGTCCGACGCCGCGGCCGCGCTCGCCGACGCCATCGCGGCGGGAGACGTGAGCGCGCTGGAGTTCCGCAACGGCGCCGCGAAAGACGTCCAGGGGCACCTGGAGGCGGTGCTCGAGCCGCTCGCGCCGTACGAGCGCACGGTCGAGGTGGAGTCGGTGGACGTCGACGAGGAGGGCGACGACGCGGGGGACCGCGCGACGGCGACGCTCGCCTACCGCTGGGAGGTCGGGGGCGACCAGGCCTGGGAGTACACCACCACGGCCGAGCTCACGTTCGCGGAGCCGGGGGAGGGCGAGGACGGCCCGGGCGCCTGGGACGTCGTGTGGGAGCCGGACGTCCTCGTCCCCGAGCTCGGCCAGGGCGGCCGGCTCGCGGTGAGCCGTGTGCCGGCGGTCCGGGCGGGCATCCTCGGCGCCGACGGCGTCCCCATCGTCCAGGACCGTCCCGTCTTCCGGATCGGCGTCGACAAGACGCGCGTGGGCTCGGCCCAGTGGGACGGCGCGGCCCGGGCGCTCGCGAGCGTCGTCGGCCTGGACCCGGAGGAGTACGCGCAGCGGGTCGCGGGCGCCGGCGAGAAGGCGTTCGTCGAGGCCATCACCGTCCGCACGGAGGACACTGCGGGCGTCGACGTCGACGCGGCGCGCGGCATCGAGGGCGTCGCGGTGATCGACGACGAGATCCCCCTCGCCCCGACGCGCGAGTTCGCGCGCCCCCTGCTCGGGCGCGTGGGCGACGCGACGGCGGAGATCGTCGAGGAGTCCGAGGGCGCGGTCGCCGCGGGCGACCAGGTCGGCATCTCGGGCCTCCAGCGGCAGTACGACGAGCAGCTGCGCGGCGTGCCGGGCCTGTCGATCGAGGTCGTGCCGGGCGAGGCGGACGCGGACGCGGAGCCGACCGAGGTGTTCTCCGTCGAGCCGGTGGACGGCGTGCCCCTGAGCACGACGCTGCGCCCGGACATGCAGGTCGCCGCCGAGACCGTGCTCGCCGGGCAGGGGCCGAGCGCGATCGTCGCGATCCAGCCCTCGTCGGGCTCGGTGCTCGCGGCGGCGAGCTCGACCGCGGGCGAGGGGCTCTCGACCGCCACGACGGGCCAGTACGCGCCCGGGTCGACGTTCAAGGTCGCGACGACGCTCGCGATGCTGCGCGCGGGCCTCACCCCGGACACGACCGTCTCCTGCCCGCCCACGCTGACCGTCGAGGGCCGCGAGTTCCAGAACGTGCCCGGGTACCCGACGGCCGCGCTCGGCGACGTGCCGCTGCGGACGGCGTTCGCGAACTCGTGCAACACGGCGATGATCGGGCAGCGGGAGGCCGTGTCGCAGCAGGCGCTGCACGACGCCGCCGCCTCGCTCGGCCTGGGCGTCGAGTCCGAGCTCGGTGCGCCCGCCTTCTTCGGCGACGTCCCGACGGACTCGCAGGGCACCGAGCACGCCGCGTCGATGATCGGGCAGGGCAAGGTCCAGGCGTCGCCGCTCGCGATGGCGACGGTCGCCGCGAGCGTCGCCGCCGGGCGCACCGTCGCCCCGGTCCTCGTCCACCCGGACGTCCAGACCGTCGCCGAGGAGCAGCCCGCCTCGACCCTCACCGAGCAGGAGGCGGCGACGCTGCGCGAGCTCATGCGTGGCGTCGTCACGGACGGCTCGGCGTCGATCCTCCAGGACCTGCCGGGCGAGCCCGGCGCGAAGACGGGCACCGCGCAGTACGGCGACGGCAGCCAGTCCCACGCGTGGATGATCGCGACGCAGGGGGACCTCGCGGTCGCGGTGTTCGTCGAGACGGGAGAGGGTGGCGCCGTCACCGCAGGCCCGCTCATGCACGCCTTCCTCGACGCGCCGAACGCCTGACTCCCCGGTACCCGCCGTGCGCTGGCCGTCGCCCCGGAATAGGCCGGGTCGCCGGACGGTTGTCCACGAGCGGGTATGATCGGTTGCCGCGGGCGTCCGTCTGCCCGCGTCCAGCGAGAACCCACCGTTCCGGGAGAACCTCCGTGTTCGTCAGCGTGCCTGCCTGGCAGCTCACCCAGCGCCGCGACGTCGACCTCCGTCGAGTCGCCAGCGCGCTGTGTCGCTGACCCCCCGTCGCCGCTGACGCCTTCCCGCCTCCGCACACCCGTCAGGACCCCGGGTCGCCTCGCGACCTGAGCCGCTGACGCGCGTGGCGCGCCCCCGTCAGGCCGCAGGCCACCTCCGTGCCTGCGTCCCCGCCCGGGCCGCGCTGCTGCCGGCGCCCCGCGACGACGTCCCGAGCCCCTCTCCCGAGAGCGGGCGCTCGTGCGCCCGCGTCACCCCGAAAGGTCCTCCGTGTCCTCGACCCCCTCGACGGCCTCTCCGCAGGCCGACCCGCAGGCGAAGCAGGCTCCGGCCGCCGCGCCTGCGAAGAAGAAGCGCCGGTTCCCCTCGTTCAGCGTGCAGATCCTGCTCGGTCTCGCGGTCGGCGTCGGGCTCGGTGCCCTCGCGCTCGCCATGGGCCCGCAGGACGCCGCGGGCGACGTCCCCAACGGCCTCACCACGACGCTCGACACGATCGGCTCGTCGTTCGTGACGCTGCTCAAGGCGGTCGTGCCGCCGCTGATCTTCACCGCGATCGTCGCGTCGATCGCGAACCTGCGCACCGTCACCAACGCCGCGCGCCTCGCCGGTCAGACGCTCCTGTGGTTCGCCATCACCGCCGCGATCTCCGTGGCCGTGGGCATCGGCCTGGGCCTGCTGTTCCAGCCGGGCAACCGCGCGTCGGTCTCGCTCGACGCGGCCTCCGAGCCGGGCCGGACCGGTACGTGGCTCGACTTCCTCAACGGCCTCATCCCGGGCAACGTCCTGGGCCTCGGCGCGAGCACGCAGGTCGAGGTGACCGACGCCGGCGCGAGCGCCAGCACGTCGGTGAACTTCAACGTGCTGCAGATCCTCGTCGTCGCGCTCGTCATCGGCATCGCGGCGCTCAAGTCGGGCAAGAAGGCGGACCCGTTCCTCGCGTTCAACCGCTCCGCGCTCGCGATCGTGCAGAAGGTGCTGTGGTGGATCATCCGCCTCGCGCCGATCGGCACCGCCGGCCTCATCGGCTACGCCATCGCGGCGTACGGCTGGACGTCCCTCGCGTCGCTCGCGTGGTTCGCCGTCGCGATCTACGTCGGCCTCGCGGTCGTGCTGTTCGTCGTCTACCCGATCCTGCTGCGCACCAACGGCCTGAAGATCTCGAGCTACTTCCGCGGCGCGTGGCCCGCGATCCAGCTCGCGTTCGTCTCCCGCTCCTCGATCGGCACGCTGCCCGTGACGCAGCGCGTCACCGAGCGCAACCTCGGCGTGCCGAGCGAGTACGCGTCGTTCGCCGTGCCGCTGGCCGCGACCACCAAGATG
The DNA here is from genome assembly GCF_040546915.1 of Cellulosimicrobium sp. 4261. Classification (NCBI taxonomy): domain Bacteria; kingdom Bacillati; phylum Actinomycetota; class Actinomycetes; order Micrococcales; family Promicromonosporaceae; genus Cellulosimicrobium; species Cellulosimicrobium sp. 4261. The sequence goes on along the minus strand of NZ_JBEPOQ010000007.1, from coordinate 75,990 downwards.
GACGGTTGCGCCTCGATCTACCCGGCCATCTCCGCGATCTTCGTCGCGCAGATCTTCGGCATCGACCTGTCGATCACCGACTACCTGCTCATCGCGTTCGTGTCCGTCGTCGGCTCCGCCGCGACCGCGGGCCTCACCGGCGCGATCGTCATGCTGACCCTCACGCTCTCGACCGTGGGCCTGCCCCTCGCGGGCGTGGGCCTGCTGCTCGCGATCGACCCGATCCTCGACATGGGCCGCACCGCGGTCAACGTCGCGGGCCAGGCGCTCGTCCCGACGATCGTCGCGAAGCGCGAGGGCATCCTCGACCTCGAGCAGTACGAGGCCGCGACGGCCGAGGACCTCTTCGTGGACGAGGACGACGCGTCGTCCGAGCCGACCACCGTCGCCACGGCGACGGACGAGACGCCGGAGGAAGCGCCGTCGGCGACGAAGGCACCTGTGGGCGCCCCCGCCTGACGCCACGACGACCACCGGGAACGGGGTCGGCGACCGGATCCGAGGGATCCCGGTCGCCGACCCCGTTCTCGTGCCGCCGTGTCATCAGCCTCGGCGCTGGCCCGGGGCCGTCTCCGCATGAGAGCGTCGCGGTGCGTCCCGTGGCTGCCGGACGCGCTGGCGACGAAGGAGAGTGATGACGGTCAGCCAGGCAGAGATCACGTTCGTCCGGCTCGGTGAGGTCCCGCTCCCGGACGTCGTCCGGCTGCTCAACGAACCGCGGAACGCGCGCCACATGCCGCTCGCGGCGACCTTCTCGGAAGAGGCCGCGCGCCGCTGGGTCCGGGAGAAGGACGCGCAGTGGCGCGCGGACGGGTACGGCCCATGGGCGGTGCTCGTCGACGGCGTGCTCGCGGGGTGGGGAGGCTTCCAGGCGGAGGACGGTGTGCCCGACCTCGCTCTGGTGCTCCGTCCCGAGCACTGGGGCCGCGGCGCCGAGATCGCCCGGACCCTGCTCGGGCGGGGGTTCCGCGACCTCGGCCTCACGCGCGTGACCGTCGAGCTCCCGCTCACGAGAAGGCCGGAGCGCGTGCTCGCCCGGTGGGGGTTCGTCCCTGACGGCGAGGCAGTCCACGGCGACGCTGTCTTCCGGCGGTACGTGCTGACCCGTGAGGTGTGGGAAGCCGGCGGTGGCGGCGCGGTCGCGTCGGGCCAGGGGTGACGCGCCGCCCGTCCGCTCGTGCGTGACCGTCGACCGGCTCACCGCCGGACCCTGGACCGGCGGGGGAGCAGCGGCTCGAGGCGCGCCATCTCCTCGACGGTCGCGAGGCGGAACGGCGGCTCGGCCGGCGCGGGCGGCGTCCGGCGTGCCTGGCCACGCGTGGCCACGAGGCTGGCGACCACGGCGGACGTGAGGATCGTCGCGATCACACCCAGCGAGACCACCGTGGGGATGGCGTACAGGTCGATCTTGAGGAGCATCTTGACGCCGACCCACAGCATCACCAGCGCGAGCCCGGTCTTGAGGTGGACGAACCGATGGATGAGGTCGGCAAGCAGGAAGTACAGGGCTCGCAGGCCGAGCAGAGCGAACGCGTTGGCGGTGAAGACGAGGAACGCCTCGTCCGTGACGGCGAAGATCGCGGGGATGGAGTCCACGGCGAACACCAGGTCCGTCACCTCCACGAGCACGAGCACCGCGAGGAGCGGCGTCGCGAGCACGACGCCGCCGGTGCGCACGAGGAGCCGCTGGCCGTGGAACGCGTCGGTCATGGGCACGTAGCGGCGGAAGAGGCGCAGAGCTCGCGACCGGTCGGGGTCGAGGTGCTCGTCCCGCTGCCGCAGCATCCGGTAGCCGGTCCACAGGAGGAAGGCGGCGAAGAGGTAGAGGATCCAGCCAAGGCTGTCGATGAGCGCTGCGCCGGCGGCGATGAAGATCCCGCGGAGCACGAGCGCGCCGACGACGCCGAGGAACAGGACGCGGTGCTGGAGCTCCCGCGGGACGGCGAAGTAGCTGAAGATGATCGCCCAGACGAAGACGTTGTCCACGGCCAAGGACTTCTCGATGAGGTAGCCCGCGAAGTACGCCTGGCCGGCGTCGGCCCCGTACAACCGCCACACGAGGACCCCGAACGCGACCCCGAGCAGCACCCAGGCGGCCGACCACCCCACGGCCTCGCGGACACCGATGACGTGCGCGCGCCGGTGCGCGACCAGGTCCACGAGCAGCATGCCGAGGATCACGCCGATCGACGCGAGCCACACGACAGGTGAGACATCCATGACACGACCTCCGTCGGTGTTCCGAGCGAAGGTCTCTCCCGGCCCGCGGGCCCGACGCCCCGGGTCGTCGCGGAACGACCGGACTGACGAGACGTCGTCGAGGGATACTCCCCTGTGCGTGTGACTACGGTGCGGGAAGGGCTGAGCCGCTGTCAATCCCCGGCGGCACGCGCACCGCGTCGAGCACGACGGGGTCGGCGCACCCGCGCGCGAAGCCGGCGATGCGGCGGTCGACGTCGCGCTGGAGCACCCACGACCCGACACGCTCGGCGACCGGGGCGAGCCAGAGCGGCCGGCACCGGAAGCTGTAGCGCCACGTCGCGCGCGTGCTGCCGGCGGGGTCGGGCGCGAAGCGCCAGCCGCCCGCGAGGTTCTCGAAGAACCACGACCCGCGGACCATGCGCATGCCGACGTTGGTCGGCGGGTTGTACGAGACGTACTCGCTCACCATCGACAGCCCGCTGCGGTGCCGGGTGAAGGTGCGCACGCCCTTCGCGGGCGCGGTCGCTCCGTCGAGGAAGTGCTGGTGGCGGATGAAGGGGTCCCAGCGCAGGCGGACGGCGCCCGTCGTCTGCGAGACGGCGAACGCGGTCGCGGGGTCGACGGGGACCACGAGCGAGGACTCGACGACGGGCATGGTCGGATGGTCCCACGGGCGGCGGCCCCCCGCCGCGCGCCCGGGCGCCCGGACCGAGAGCGGCGCCCGGGCGCGAGAGCGGCCCGGGACGCGAGAACGGCCCGCCCCTCGACGAGGGACGGGCCGTCCGGACCGCGGCGCGTGGCGTCAGGACGCGAACGCGTACCCGGCCTCGACGCACTGGGCGCGGAACGCGTCGAGCGACGCCTGGAGCTTCGACGTGCTGACGGTCTCGCCCTGGACGGCCGCCTCGAAGGGCGCCTTGATCCCGTTGAGGTTCTCCTGGAGCTCCGGGTCGGCGAAGTTCTGCACCGCGGCGATGCGCTCGCGCGTCGTGTAGATCGCGGCGGCGGCGTCCTCGTCGTCGGGCGTGGCGAGCAGCGGCGTCGTCTCGGTGACGAGGCGCTCGGCGGAGTACTCGCCCCCGTAGAAGGTGCTGCACGTCGTGGTGACGGCGACGACGGTCGGCGTGACCTCGGGGGCCGCCTCGGTCGTGGTCTCGGTCGCGGGGGTGGTCGCCGCGTCGTCGCTCGCCGGGTCGGTCGGCGAGGCGCAGGACGCCAGCAGGAGGGCACAGGAGAGCGCCGCGGTGGCGGCAAGGAGCTTACGCATGCTAACGATTCCACACTCTGGCGCATGCGGGGCGCAAGGAGATTCGGGGTGCGCGCGGTCGGGAGCGGCGGAATCCCGCGGCTCGCGGGCCGAGCTTGTGCTCAGCGTCACAACCGAGCGAGGCGGCGCGTCACACCACGTCGAGGACGACCTTCCCCCGCACGTGGCCCGCCGCGACCAGGCGGAGCGCCTCCGCGGCCTCGGCGAGCGGGAACCGGGCCGAGATCTCCGCCCGGAGCCGCCCGTCCTCAGCGAGCGCGAGCACCTCGTCGAGGGCACCCTTCGCGTCGACCTTGTCGGCGATCCCCGCGGCGCGCGAGGCGTCCGTGCCGACGACGGTCACGGCGCTCGGCGGCTCGTCGCCGTCGGCGGGGGAGAGGTGCTCGCCCAGCAGCGCGACGGTCGCGGCGACGGTCTCCTCCGTGCCGACGAGGTCGACGACGACGCTCACCTTGTCCAGGCCGTCGGGCAGCGCGCGGACCGCGTCGACGAGCCCCGGGCCGTACGCGACCGGGGTCGCGCCGAGGTCGCGCACGTAGTCGTGGTTCGCGGGCGAGGCCGTCCCGACGACGCGCGTACCGAGCGCGGTCGCGATCTGCACCGCCGCGGACCCGACGCCCCCGCTCGCGCCGTGCACGAGCACGACGTCGCCCTCGCCCGTGTCGGCCTGCACGAGCGCGGAGAACGCGGTCGCCGCGGCGACGGGCAGCACCGCGGCCTGGTCGAGGGGGACGGACGACGGCTTGCGCCGCACGTGGTCGGCGCGGACGAGCGAGAGCTCGCGCTGCGCCCCCGTGCCGTGCCACACGACCTCGTCGCCGGGGGCGAGGTCCGGGACGTCGGGCCCGACGGCGTCGACCACGCCGGCCGCCTCGAAGCCCAGCACGCCGGGGACGCGGCCACCGAACGAGCCCGCGAGCCGCTTGAGGTCCGCGGGGTTGACGCCGACGACGCGGTTCGCGACGCGCACCTGGCCGGGGCCGGGAGCGCCGATCTCCTCGTCGTCGACCCGCAGGCCCTCGGGCCCGCCGAACTCCTCGAAGACGACGACCGTGCTCATGCCGACCCCCGTGGTCTCGCCGTCGGTCGCCCACCGCGAGGGCGAGTCCGCGCGGTGGCCCCGGGGTGGCCGGGCGGTTCCACTCTTCCATCGCGGACCGCCGCTGTCATGCCGCGGTGATGGGCAGGAGTGCCCGTCCGGGACGGTTTCACCCCGTCCCGAGCGTTGGGGAGGGTGATGACGACACCACCCGAGGGCCCCGGCCACCCGCTCGACCCGCGCCTCGCGCGCGAGCGGCTGCTCGCCGTGCGCGCGGAGGCCTCCGAGCGCCTGCGGGCGCTGCGCGCCGAGGTCGCGGGCATCGTCGAGGCGTCGCGCGACTCCAACGCGGACGACGAGCACGACCCCGACGGCGCGACGATCGCGTTCGAGCGCGCCCAGGTGGACGCGCTCGCGCGCGACGCGGCCGCGCGGGTCGAGGAGGTCGACGCCGCCCTCGCCCGGCTGGACGCCGGGACCTACGGCGTCTGCGCGGCGTGCGGGCAGCAGATCGCCGCCGGGCGGCTGGAGGCACGCCCGACGGCGCGGACCTGCGTCGCGTGCGCGGCCGCGGTGCACTGAGCGACCCCGCCCGCCGCGACCGGGCCCGCCGTGGCCGGGTCAGAGCTGGCCGTGGCCCTTCTTCGACGGGACGCCGGCGATGAGGCCGCCGTCCACGACGAACTCCGAGCCCGTCGAGTACGACGCCTCGTCGCTCGCGAGGAAGACGATCATCCGCGAGACCTCTTCGGGCGCCGCGGGGCGACCGAGCGGGATGAGGAGGTCGTCCGGGTTGAGCGACGCGGTCATGGGTGTCGAGATGAACCCGGGGTGCACCGAGTTGACGCGCACGCCGTACGGGCCGAGGTCGAGCGCCACGGACTTCGTCAGCCCGCGGACGCCGAACTTCGAGGCGACGTAGCCGTGCAGGCCGGCGCTCCCGCGCATGCCCTCGACCGACGAGATGTTGATGATCGACCCCGCGCCGGCCTTCGCCATGATCGGCGACACCGCGCGGATGCCGAGGAACGTGCCGGTGAGGTTGATGTCGATGATCCGGCGCCACGCGGCGACGTCGAACTCCGTGATCGGACCGCCGTTGGCGATGCCCGCGTTGTTGACGAGCACGTCGACGCGCCCGAACGCGTCGAGCGTGGTCGCGACGGCGGCCGCCCACTCGTCCTCGCTCGTCACGTCGAGGTGCACGTAGCGGGCGCCCGGGCCGAGCTCGCGTGCCAGCGCCTCGCCCTTCGCGTCGTCGAGGTCCGCGACGACGACCTTCGCGCCCTCGGCGACGAGGGCGCGCGCGTTCGTGACGCCCATTCCGCCGGTGCCGCCGGTGACGATCGCGACCTTGTTCTGCACCCTTCCGGGAGTGCTGCCCATGGTGGGGCTCCTTTCCTTGCGGGGCACGGCGGCGTCGGCCCGCCTCGTGAGCGGGGGCGTCGTCGCGCGGGTGGTGCGCACCTGCCCGCCCGGGGACCGCGGTCGACCGGCGGAGGGGACGGCTCGTCAGGGCGACGGCGTGGTCCACCAGGCCGGCAGGGCGTCTCGGGCGACCCGCGGGAACAGGCCGGGGTCACGGGGAGCGGGTGTGGCGAGCCACACCTCGAGCGCGCCGACCGTGCCGAAGCCGACGTACGTCGCGAACGCGAGCGCCGCGACGTCGTCGGCCGTCGCTGTGGTCGTGGGTCCGGCCGGGGCTCCCGTCGCGGTGCCGGCCGGAGCCGACGGGAGGAGGCCCGGGTGGGCGTGCAGGTGCTCGACGAGCGTGCCGGTGACGTGGCTCGCGAGCAGCCGGAACAGCGGCGCGCTGAGACCGCCCTCCAGCGCGCGCTCGTAGACGGGGAGGTGGGCCTCGACGTGCACGACGAGCGCGCGGCTCCAGCGGTCGACGACCTCGCGGGAGCGGGCGGCGACGTCGTCGGCCGTCTCGGCGGCCCGGACGTCGGCGAAGAACCGGTCGCGGATCGCGTCGAGCTCGGTGCCGAGCACGCGCGCGAGGAGCTCGGACGGGCTCGACGCGTGGTCGTAGAACGTCACGCGGTTGATCCCGGCGCGGGCCGCGACGGCGGACACCGTGAGCCGGGTGACGTCCTGCTCCGCGGCGAGCGCGAGGATCGCGGTCCGCAGGGCCGCGGCGGTGCGGGCGGTGCGCTTGTCCACGGCCACCTCCTCCGCGTCGTGCCGTGCGCTGTGTCGTCTTCGACGCTACGCCGAGGCAATCACTTAAGCAACAGGTGTTGTCTATCTCACCCGCCCAGAGGCGGTCCCGGGACCGCGGTCGTACCGTCGGGAGAGCGGCCGCAGGTCCGCGGCCACACCAACCCGAGGGGGCGGACATGGTCACGAACACGCGCCGGGCCGAGAGGCACACCGGAGAACCCGACGTCGTCGAGCTCAACCCGGTCTTCGCCAGACCCGGGGAGGCGACGGCGCTGCCCAAGTTCCGCTTCCCCGAGGACGAGTCCCTCCAGGAGACTGCGTACCAGATCGTCCACGACGAGGCGATGCTCGACGGGAACGCGCGGCTCAACCTCGCGACGTTCGTCGGCACGTGGATGGACGAGCACGCCGCGCGGCTGTACCTCGAGGCCGCCGACAAGAACATGATCGACAAGGACGAGTACCCGCAGACGGCGGCCGTCGAGACGCGGTGCTGGACGATGCTCGCCGACCTGTGGCACGCGCCCGACCCGGAGCACACCATCGGGACGTCGACCATCGGCTCGTCCGAGGCGTGCATGCTCGGCGGTCTCGCCCTCAAGCGGCGCTGGCAGCACGCGCGCCGCGCCGCCGGCAAGCCGACCGACCGCCCGAACCTCGTGCTCTCGAGCGCGGTCCAGGTGTGCTGGGAGAAGTTCTGCAACTACTTCGAGGTCGAGGCGCGCTACGTCCCGATCTCCGAGGACCACAAGGTCCTCGACGGCCACGACCTCGAGACGTACGTGGACGAGAACACGATCGGCGTCGTCGCCATCATGGGCGTGACCTACACGGGCATGTACGAGCCGGTCACGCAGATCGCGGCCGCCCTCGACCGGATCCAGGAGTCCACCGGCCTGGACGTGCCCATCCACGTCGACGGCGCGTCGGGCGCGATGATCGCCCCGTTCCTCCAGCCGGACCTCGAGTGGGACTTCCGCGTCCCCCGCGTCGCGTCGATCAACACCTCGGGACACAAGTACGGCCTCGTCTACCCGGGCCTCGGATGGGTCGTCTGGCGCGACACGGAGTCGCTGCCGGAGGATCTCGTGTTCCGCGTGAGCTACCTCGGCGGGGACATGCCGACGTTCGCCCTCAACTTCTCGCGCCCAGGCGCGCAGGTGCTCCTCCAGTACTACCTCTTCCTGCGCCTCGGTCGCACCGGATACGAGGCCGTGCAGCGCACGTCGCGCGACGTCGCGCTCTACCTGTCCGGCGAGATCGCGAAGATGCCGGCGTTCGAGCTGTGGAACGACGGCTCGGACATCCCCGTGTTCGCGTGGCGCCTGCGCGAGGGCCACACGAAGAACTGGGACCTCTACCACCTGTCGGAGCGGCTGCGTACCAAGGGCTGGCTCGTGCCCGCGTACCCCATGCCCGACGACCTCACGGACCTCACCGTCCAGCGCGTCGTCGTGCGCAACGGCTTCAGCCACGACCTGGCGTCCGCGTTCCTCGCGGACCTGCGCGACGAGGTCGCGCTCCTCGACGCCCTCACCGGCCCGATGCCGACCGAGGGCCAGCGCTCCAACTTCCACCACTGACCCGGGCGACCGCGGGAAGGACGGACCATGGCACAGGGGGCAGCACAGGATCCGCCCGGCGGCTCGGGACCTCACGTCCGGGCCGACGGCACGCACGCGCCGACGGCGGCGCACGTCCGGCCGCACCCGTACGGGTCGCCCGGCTCCCGGCAGCCGCCGGGCCACACGGGGCCCGCCATCGGGGCGCCCGCCGCGGGCGCGACGACGTTCATGTCGGTCGTGCAGCTCGCGATGCTCACCGTGGTGGTGGTCGCGTCGCTGCGCTCGCTGCCGGCGATGGCGTCGTACGGGCTCGGCTCGGTGACGCTCTTCATCGTCCCGGCCATCCTCTTCCTCGTCCCGACGGCGCTCGTCGCGGCCGAGCTCGCGACCGGCTGGAAGGGCGGCGTCTTCACGTGGGTGCGCGAGGCGTTCGGCGAGCGCGCCGGGTTCGTCGCGATCTGGCTCCAGTGGATCCAGAACGTCGTCTGGTACCCGACGCAGATCGCGTTCATCGCGGCGAGCCTGTCGTTCGTCGTGGGCGACCCCGGTCTCACGCAGAACGGCCTCTACACGGCCGTCGTGATCCTCGTCCTGTACTGGGGGTCGACGCTCATCACGCTCGCCGGCGGGAACCTGTTCGCCAAGGTCGGGTCGTGGAGCGGCATCTTCGGCACGATCCTGCCCGCCGTCCTGCTCATCGTGCTCGGCGCGGTCTGGCTCGGCACCGGCGAACGCTCGGAGACGACGCTCGAGGCGTCCGCCGTCATCCCGCCGTGGACCGGGATCGCGTCGATCGTGCTCATCGTCTCGAACGTGCTCGCGTACGCGGGCATGGAGGTCAACGCGGTGCACGCGAACGACCTGCGCAACCCCGGGCGCGGCTTCCCGCGCTCGATCGCCATCGCGACCGTGCTGATCCTCGGTGTCTTCATCCTCCCGACGCTCGCGATCTCCGTGGCCGTCCCGAAGTCCGCGCTCGGCGTGACCGACGGCATCAACCTCGCGTTCAAGGCGTTCTTCGACCACTGGGGCATGAGCTGGGGCACCCCGGTCATCTCGCTCCTCATCGCTCTCGGAGCGTTCGCGTCGGTCGTCACGTGGATCGCCGGGCCGTCGCGCGGCCTGCTCGCCGCGGCCCGGACCGGTCTGCTGCCGCCCGCGCTCCAGCGCCGCAACAAGGCGGGCGTCCAGGTCGGCATCCTCGCGGTGCAGGGCGGGATCGTCACGCTGCTCGCGCTGCTCTTCGTGCTCGTGCCGAACGGCAACACCGCGTTCATCGCGCTGGTGGACATGGCGGCGGCGCTCTACCTCGTGATGTACATGCTCATGTTCGCCGCGGCGATCCGGCTGCGGCGCACCAAGCCGGACGTCGTCCGCACCTACCGCACGCCCGCGATGCGGTTCGTCGCGGGGCTGGGGTTCGTCGCGTGCGCGGCCGCGTTCGTGCTCGCGTTCGTCCGCCCGTCCGGCTTCAGCGGTCTGTCCGAGACCGCCTACCCGATCGTGGTCGCCGGGGTCGTCGTGGTGCTCGGCGGCCCGCCGCTCCTCTTCTACGCGCTGCGGCGGCCCGCGTGGGACCGTCGTACCGCGGCGGAGCGGCAGACCGCCGACGACGTCCTCGTCAACCCGCCGGCGCAGCCCGCGCCGGCGCCCGCCCGCACCCTGCACGACCCCGAGGAGACCACGTGACGGGTACCACCACCGTCGGGCGCGAGACGCCCACCCCGGACGGCGGACGGCGCACCCCAGCGCCGCCCGCCGTCGCGTCGCCCTGGGCCGAGACGGTCGCGCGCTGGGGCGGCCGCATCCTCCAGGTCTACGCGGTGTGGCTCCTCGTGGCGCTGATCCTGCGCCCCGTCGCGCACCACGCCGAGCGCCCGGTCGCCGAGGTCCTGTCGGTCACGAACGTCCCGTCGTACCCGTCGCTGTTCTCCGCGGTCGTGGTCGGGCTCGTCGCGAGCGGCTTCCTGCGCCGGCAGCGGGCGGCGCTGTGGTTCGTCGTCCTGGTGTGGCAGCTCCCGTCCGCTCTCGTCATGCTGCTCGCGGTCGTGCTCGACCGGGTCGACCCCGCGGCGGGCGTGCTCGACGGCGTGCACTGGACGGCGTACGCGGGCGGCGTCTTCGGCCTCGTCCTCGTCGTGGTGCTCGTCGCCGCGCGCCGCGCGTTCCCCGCGCGCATCGCCCGGGGGGCGTGGTGGTCGGCGGGCCTCGTCCTCGTGCTCGGGCTGGCGGTCGCCACCGGGGTCGTGTGGGCGCTGCTCCAGGTCGTGCCGTCGAGCCTCGCCGACCAGTCGGCGCGGCTCGGGTGGGCGCTGAGCGTCTCGGTCGGGCTGTCCCCCCACGAGGAGCCGTTCGCGATCGACGGCGTCGCGCCGGGCTGGCTCGCGCTCGTCGGCGGCCTGCTCGCGGGCGCCGCGCTGCTGCTCGCGGTGCTCGTGTTCCTGCGGACCGGCCCGCGCGACGCCGCGCGCTCCCCGGACGAGGAGCTCGCGGTGCGCCGTCTGCTCCTGGAGCACCCGAGCGACGACTCGCTGGAGTACTTCGCGACGCGCGACGACCGCGACGCCATCTTCTCCGGCGACGGCCGCGCCGCCGTGTCGTACCGCGTGGTGAGCGGGGCGCTGCTCGCGGCGGGCGACCCGCTCGGGGACCCGGCGTCGTGGCCCGACGCGATCGAGCGCACGCTCGCGTACGCGCGGCGCCACGGGTGGGCGCCGGGCGTGCTCTCCGCGAGCGAGAAGGGCGCGCGCGCCTACCGCGACGCCGGGCTCGCGGTCCTCACGATGGGGGACGAGGCGATCGTCGAGACGCGTTCCTTCGACCTCGCGTCCCCGTCGATGCGGTCCGTGCGCCACGCCGTCGCGCGGCCGCAGCGCGAGGGGTACACCGTGCGGCTGCGGCGCCAGCGCGAGATCCCGGCCGACGAGCTCGCGGCGCTGGCGCAGGCCGCCGACGCCTGGCGGCACGGCGAGGACGAGCGCGGCTTCTCGATGGCCCTCGAGCGACTCGGGAGCCCGCGCGACCCGCGCGTGCTCGTCGTCACCGCGCACGACCGCGACGGTGAGCCCCGCGGCCTGCTCACGTTCGTCCCGTGGGGGCGCAAGGGCGTCTCGCTCGACTACATGCGCCGGTCCCCGGACGCGGTCCCGGGCGTCACGGAGCTCATGATCTCGACGCTCGCGAGCGAGGGCGCGGGCATGGCGATCGACCGGGTCTCGCTCAACTTCGCGATGTTCCGGGGCCTGATCGAGCAGGGCGAGTCGGTCGCGGCGAGCCCTTTCCAGCGCTTCGTGCGCCGCCTCGTCCTCGTGGCGTCGCGCTGGTGGCAGCTCGACCAGCTGTACCGCTCGAACCAGAAGTACGAGCCCCGCTGGCGCGCGCGCTACCTCTGCTACGCCGCCCCCGCCCAGCTCACGTCCGTGTCGCTCGCGGCGGGGCAGGCCGAGGGCTTCGTGCCGCAGTGGCCCGGCGCGCGCGGCGGGACCGGGAACCAGCAGGTCGCGACGGCCGACGCCGTCCTGGGCTCGGCCGTGCGCGAGCAGGAGGACGAGCTCCTCGCGCTCGACGTCCCGACCCGCCGGCTCACCGACCAGGAGCGCGCCCGCCGGGCGAAGCTCGACGTGCTGGCGGCGGCGGGCATGCCCGCGTACCCCGTGGCCGTGCCGCGCACGCACCGGCTCGCCGACGTCGACGAGCTGCTGCTCGGGCACGACGTGTCCGTCTCGGGGCGCGTCGTGCGGCTCCGCGACCTCGGGGGCGTGGTGTTCGCCGTCCTGCGCGAGGAGAACCGCGAGCGCCAGGTGATGCTCACGGCCGACGGCGCCGCCGACCTCGCGCTCTGGCGGCGCGTCGTGGACCTCGCGGACCAGGTGAGCGTCACGGGGACCGTCGCGCGCAGCCGGACGGGGGAGCTGTCCGTGCACGCGGCGTCGTGGGTCATGGCGTCGAAGTCGCTCAAGGCGCCGCCGGACAAGTTCCGCGGGCTCGCCGACCCGGAGACGCGCATGCGCCTGCGCCACGTCGACCTCGCGCTCGACACGCGGTCGTCCGTGACGCTCCGCGGTCGCTCCGCCGCCGTGCACGCGCTGCGCTCGTCGCTCGTCGAGCGCGGCTTCATCGAGGTCGAGACGCCGATCCTGCAGCGCGTGCACGGGGGCGCCAACGCGCGCCCGTTCCGCACGCACATCAACGCCTACGACATGGACCTGTACCTGCGCATCGCCCCCGAGCTGTTCCTCAAGCAGCTCGCGATCGGCGGGATCGAGCGCGTCTTCGAGCTGGGCCGCAACTTCCGCAACGAGGGCGCCGACGCGACGCACAACCCGGAGTTCACGTCGCTCGAGGCGTACCAGGCGTTCGGCGACTACACGACGATGCGCCACCTCACGCGCGAGCTCGTCGTCGCGGCGGCGGTCGCGGTGCACGGCGACGCCGTGTCGCGCCGGCCCGACGGCACCGAGGTCCGGCTCGACGGCGAGTGGCCGGTGGTCACCGTGCACGACGCGGTCTCGCGCGCCGTCGGAGCCGAGGTCACCCCGGACACCCCCGACGCGGAGCTGCACGCCCTGTGCGCGCGGCTCGGTATCGAGGTGGGCGAGGACGAGACGCACGGCGCGGTGGTCAACGAGATGTACGACCGTCTCGTCGAGGGCCAGACCGTCGAGCCGACGTTCTACACCGACTTCCCGGTCGAGACGTCGCCCCTCACGCGCGTGCACCGTCACGACCCGCGCCTCGCGGAGCGGTGGGACCTCGTCGCGTTCGGTGCCGAGCTCGGCACGGCGTACTCGGAGCTCATCGACCCGATCGACCAGCGCGAGCGGTTCACGCAGCAGTCCCTCCTCGCGGCGGCGGGCGACCCGGAGGCCATGGAGATCGACGAGGACTTCCTCTCGGCGCTCGAGTTCGCCATGCCGCCGACCGGCGGTCTCGGGCTCGGCGTCGACCGCATCTACATGACGATCATCGGGGCGTCGATCCGCGAGACGCTCGCCTTCCCGTTCGTGAAGCCCCAGCGCCGGTCCTGACCGTGGCGGCCGGCCTCCCCGTCCCCGACACCGACCCGGCCCTGCCCGCGGCCGTCCTGCGCGAGCTGCAGCCCGCCGAGACGTACCTCATGAGCTACCCGCTCGCCGTCGTGCTCGCGGTGCTCGGGGCGGGAACGGTGGCGTGGGCCGTGGTCCGCGCGCGGCGCAGCGCCCGGGCGCTCCGCGAGCGGCAGGCCCGGGGCGAGGAGGCGCGGCGGCGGCGGCGCTCGCGCGTCGCGACGGCGGCTCTCGCGACGCTCGGTGCGCTGTCGTTCGTGCTGGGGCTGGCGGTCGGTGCCAACGCCTACTCCGGATACGTCCCGACGTGGGGGGCCGCCCGGGTGCAGCTCGTCGCGCTGGGTCTGGCCGACCTGTCGGCCGACGCGCCGGGCGGCGCGTACCGGGGCCAGGTGCGGACGCTCCCGATCCCGGGGACGGCGGCGGAGCAGATCGCGGACGAGGACGCCTGGGTGTACCTCCCGCCGGGGTTCGACCCCGACGGCTCGACCCGGTACCCGGTCGTGTACCTCATCCACGGGTCGCCCGACGACCCGAGCAGCTGGTTCGCCGCCGGACGGGTGCCGCGCACGATGGACGTGCTCGTCCGGCGCGGGCTCGTCGACCCGATGATCGTCGTCGCGCCCACGGTCAACGGCACGGGGCCGGGCGGGCTGGACACCGAGTGCCTCGACTCGACGACGGGCGGCGAGCAGGTCGAGACGTACCTGACGACGACCGTCGTGGACACCGTCGACGCGACGTACCCGACGCTCGCGGACCGCGAGCACCGCGTGATCGGCGGCATGTCGTCGGGCGGGTTCTGCGCGCTCAACGTGGGTCTGCGGAACCTCGACCGGTACGGGACGATCCTCGCGATCGAGCCCTACGGGAACCCTGGACCCGGTCCCGAGCGGACGATGCTCTCGACGCAGGCGGAGATCGACGCGAACACCCCGACGACCTACCTGCCCACCATGACGTTCACGCACCCGATGCCGGTCTTCCTCGACTCGGGCGCGGACGCGCCGCAGGAGGCGCTCACGACGGTGCGCCGGATGGCGCAGGACCTCGAGGACCAGGGCCAGACCGTCGAGCTCCGCGAGGAGCCCGGCCAGGCGCACACGTGGGCCATGGCCGCGACCGCGCTCCCGTACGGGCTGGTGTTCGCGCAGCGGCAGATGGCGGGCCCGGGCGGCGGCTGACGCCGCGTCACTCGTCGGTGAGGAACTGCCCGCCGATGCCCGCCTGGGTCTCGAGCAGGTCGCCGGTGTCGCCGAGGACGACCCAGTTCGGCCCGGCGAGGGCGGCCTCCCCCTCCTCGGTGGGCTGGCGCGGCAGGAACGTCAGGAACTCGTCCTCGGCGATCCCGTCGGCGAAGACGGCGAGGAGCGTCGTGTCGTCGCACGCGCCCAGCTCGACGTCGTCGGTGTCCGTGCTCTCGGTCGTGAACGACAGGCACGTGAGGCCCGCGGTCGTGGCGGCGCGGTGGAGCGCGTCGAGCGAGTCGTACTCGACGTCCTTGTCGCCCGGGCCGGGGCCGGAGCAGGCGGCGAGCGCCCCGACGAGGACGACGAGACCGACGACCGGGCCGGTCGCGGCGCTGCGAGGGCGGGGAGCGGGTCGGGTAGGCATGTTCCGATGGTCCGCCGCCGCGCGGGTTCGCGCCACGGGAACCGCACCCGTCATCCCGGCGGGCCGGGACCGCTCTGGCGAGGGGCGACGTCCGCGGACTGCCAGGTGAAGGGCGCGAAGGACGACGAGCCGTCCCGCCAGGCGGGGGTGCGGGCGCGGTAGAGGAGCAGCGGGAGGGCCACGAAGAGGGCGGCGAGCGCGACGAGCAGCACGACGTACGTCGTCGGGCTGCCGACCGCGACCTGGCCGGGCGGGGCGAGGCTCGTGACGAGCGCGAGCAGCGACGCGACGAACCCGAGCCCGCCGACCGCCCAGACCCCGACGCGGCCTCCCGGCACCCGGTAGGGGCGCGGCCGGTCGGGCTGCGTGCGGCGCAGCACGACGACCGCGGCGAACATCAGGAGGTACGCCACGAGGTAGAGGATCACCGTGAGCTGGCTGAGCAGCTGGTACGCGGACTGCACGGAGGGCATGACGACGAACAGGACGGACAGCACGGTCACGACCAGCGCCTGGACGAGGAGGATGTTCGTCGCCATGCCGCGGTCGTTGGTCCGGTGGAACCACCGCGGGAGGAAGCCGGCCCGCGCGACGGCGTGCAGGCCGGTGGCAGGTCCAGCGACCCACGTCGTCACACCGGCGAGGACGCCGACCGCGAGCATCGCCGCGACGACCGGCCCGGCCCAGCCGATGCCCGCCCAGGCGAGCAGGTGGTCGAACGCCTGGAGCAGGCTCGTCGTGAGGCTGATGTCCTGCTGCGGCACGACGACCGCGATCGTCAGCGTGCCGAGCGTCAGCACGACGACGGCCACGAGCGCGGCGACGAGGATCGCGAGCGGGTAGGTGCGCTCCGGCCGCCGGATCGAGCGCACGTGGACCGCGTTGACCTCGATGCCCGCGTAGAACAGGAAGATCCCGGCGGCGAGCACGATGTTGTCGAGGCGCGTGAGGTCGGGCACGAACGCGCCCCACGAGAGCGTGGTCCGGGACGGCTCGCCGCTGAGGAGGTAGGCGGCGCCGAGCCCCACGAGCAGCGCGGCGGGGACGAGCGTCCCGACGATCCCGCCCCAGCGCGCGGTCCGGGCGAACGCGGACGCGCCGCGCAGGGCGATGAGCGTCGCGGCCCAGAACACGACGAGCACGACCGCGAGGACGAAGAGCCGGTCGTCCGCGACCCGTTCGTCGGACCGCGCGTCGGGCCCGGTGTAGGCGAGCGTGACGGCGGCGAACGTGAGGACGGTCGGGAACCAGATGCAGCCCTCGACGAAGACCATCGCGATCGCGAGGAACCCCCACCGGCTCCCGAACGCCTCGCCGACCCAGCGGAACATGCCGCCCTCCTCGGGCCACGTGGACGCGAGCTCGGCCGCGACGACGGCGACGGGCGCGAGGAAGCACACCGCCGCGAGGAGGTAGTAGAACGCGGAGGAGAGCCCGTACTCCGCCTCCGCGGGCAGGCCGCGCAGGCTGACGACCGCGGCGACGTTGAGCATGACGAGCGACGTCGCGGTGATGGTCCCCGTGCCGGGGCGGGCCGGGTGCTGCGGGGTGGTGGTCCGAGCCATGACGTCCCCCTCGGCGGGCGCGACGGCCCTCGGGGGAACGCTAGCGACGCCGCGCGTGGCGGGCGAGCGGGATGGGTCGACGTCGGCGTCAGGCCCGGAAGCGCTCGCCGCGCTCGACGACGCGGCCCGCGCCGCGCCCGTCGGCCGCCGTCGCGTCCCAGGTGTAGACCTCGGTGCCGGTGATGAGCACGTGCTCCGCGCGCGACGTCACGTCGAGCGGGTCGCCCGACCACACGACGACGTCCCCGTCGAGGCCCGGCGCGAGCGCTCCGACGCGGTCGTCGAGACCGAGGAAGGCCGCGGGGTTCACCGTGAGGGCGCGCAGGGCGGTGTCCCGGTCGAGGCCCTCCTTGACCGCGAGCGACGCCTGGTGCACGAGGAAGTTGATCGGCACGACGGGGTGGTCGGTCGTGATCGCGACGCGCACGCCCGCGCGGGCGAGCGCCCCGAGGTTCGCGATGTCGCGGTTGCGCAGCTCGATCTTCGAGCGCGAGGTGAACAGCGGCCCGAAGATCACCGGCACGTCGCGCTCGGCGAGCACGTCCGCGACGGCCGCGCCGTCGGTCCCGTGGTTCACCACGAGCCGGTAGCCGAACTCGTCCGCGAGGCGCAGCGCGGTCGCGATGTCGTCGGCGCGGTGCGTGTGCTGGTCCCAGTACAGCTCGCCCGCGAGGACGCGCGCGAGGGTCTCCTTCGCGAGGTCGCGGTCGAAGGGCTCGCCCTTCGCCTCGGCCGCGTCACGCCGGGCCGCGTAGTTCTGCGCGTCGACGAACGCGGCGCGGATGACCTTCGCGACGCCGAGGCGCGTCGAGGGCGTCTTCTTCTGGTCCCCGTAGACGCGCTTGGGGTTCTCGCCGAGCGCCGACTTCACGGAGACCGCCTCGCGGATCACCTGCTCGTCGACGGTGCGGCCGCCCCACGTCTTGATCGCGACGGTCTGCCCGCCGATGGGGTTGCCGGAGCCCGGCTTCACGACGGCGCTCGTCACGCCCCCGACCAGCGCGTCGCGGAAGCCCTCGTCCTCGACGTTGATCGCGTCGATCGCGCGCAGCGCCGCGCCGTTCGGGTCGGTCATCTCGTTCGTGTCGTTGCCGGCCCAGCCCTCGGCCTCCTCCATCACGCCCATGTGGGCGTGCGCCTCGACGAAGCCGGGCAGCACCCAGCGGCCGCGCGCGTCGAGGGTCGGGACGCCGTCGGGCACGACGACGTCCGCGCCGACCGCGGTGATGACCCCGTCCTCGACGAGGACGGTCCCGTTCTCGATCGGGTCGGACGCGACGGGCACGACGTAGCCGTTCACGACGGCGACGCTGCGACGCGCGGTGCGGGGGGCGGTCCGGGCAGGGCTGGATGAGGTCGTCATGCCCCCATCATCGCCCGGGGCGACCACTCGTCCGCGCCGTCGTGTAGCCTGAGGGCTGCGTCAGGTCGCGGGCAGGGTCCCGCGACGATCTTCGGTCCTCGGCATCGAAGCACGACCGCGGCGCCCGGCAGCAGACGCTGCCGACGACGATCTCCGCCCCACGAGCGCGGAGCGAGAGCAGAGACACATCACTTCTTCCACCATCCTCGACCGCCCGGCGACCGCACCTGCGGACGCGGGCACGCCCGGACCAGACCTCGTGCTGCGCCGCGCCGACGACGACCTGTGGGTCGCGACGGCCGACGGCGAGTACGCCGGGATGGTCACCCGACGCCCGGACGGCTTCCACGTCCACGACCGCTTCACGCGGCCCGTGACCGTCGTCGCCGCCCTGGAGCACGCGAGGCGCCACCTGGTCGCCCCGCCCGGTCGCCCGGCGGGCTCCCGCCGCGACCGCCCCCACAACCGTCGGCGCCCTGCGGGGCGCGGCACCCGGACCCGCGCACGCGGGCCGGTCGTCTCAACGAGAGAAGACATCATGGCTACAGGCACCGTGAAG
The DNA here is from genome assembly GCF_040546915.1 of Cellulosimicrobium sp. 4261. Taxonomy (NCBI): domain Bacteria; kingdom Bacillati; phylum Actinomycetota; class Actinomycetes; order Micrococcales; family Promicromonosporaceae; genus Cellulosimicrobium; species Cellulosimicrobium sp. 4261. The sequence goes on along the minus strand of NZ_JBEPOQ010000007.1, from coordinate 57,605 downwards.
TGGTTCAACGCGGAGAAGGGCTTCGGCTTCATCGCCCCGTCCGACGGCACCGCGGACGTGTTCGCCCACTACAGCGAGATCCAGTCGAGCGGCTACCGCTCGCTCGAGGAGAACCAGAGCGTCTCCTACGACGTCACGCAGGGCCCCAAGGGCCCGCAGGCGACGAACATCCAGGCGCTCTGATCGCCCACCCGCCCGGCGCCCCGCGCCGGCGCGGGTGACGATCTCCACCGGAGGGCCGTGCCTCGTGCACGGCCCTTCGGCGTGCCCGGACCTCGACGCGCGCGACGACGCCCGACGGCGGTCGTGCCCCGGTCCCGGGGACTAGGCTCTCGACCGGAGCCACACCGCGCGCGAAGGAGCCCGCATGCACGTCGTCGTCGGACTGTTCCGGCTGTTCCTCGTCGTCCTCGCCCTCGTCGGGACGCGCGCGATCTGGCGCGACGGGGACGTCGAGGGCCTCGTCTACTTCACGAACCAGACGGGCTTCCTCGTCGCGGTCGTCTTCGCCTGGGCGGGCGGCGCGTCCCTCCTGCGCCGCCGGCAGCCGCCGGGGTGGCTGAAGGGCGGCGTGACGCTGTTCGCCGCGATCACCGGCCTCGTGTCGTGGCTCGTGCTCGCGCCCGAGGACCCGGGCGCCCCCGCCGTCTTCCTCGGGCTCACCGACGGCCAGATCGAGCACGAGGTGCTCCCGCTCGCCGTGGTCGCCGACTTCCTCCTGCTCGACGCGCACCGACGCCTGCGCGGCCTCGACGCCGCGCGCTGGCTCCTGTACCCGCTCGCCTACTTCGCGTTCACGACCGTCCGCGGGTTCGTCAGCCCGGGGAGCGAGTACCCGTACGGGTTCGTCGACCTCGACGCGCTCGGGTGGACCGGGCTGCTCGTCAACGTCGTGCTCTACGGGGCGGGGTTCCTCGTGCTCGGGCTCGTGATCGTCGGGCTGGACCGGCTCCTGCCCACCGGCCCCGCGATCGGCCGGTACGCGGAGCGCCGGACCGCCCCGGCCGCCGCGTCGCAGCGGTCCCGGGCCGAGGGCGCGGACACCTCGCGCTAGGGTGGCCGTCGTGCCCTCCCCGGTCGTCGGTCCGCTGCGCGTCGCCCGCGCCGCGCTCGTGGCGACCCTCGTGCTCGCGCTGACGGCGCTCGCGCACCGCGTCGCCGGGGGCGCGCTCCCGGACCCGCTGGTCCTCGCGGCGCTCGCCGCGTTCACGCTCGCGGGCACGACGGCGGCCGCGCGCCTCCGCTTCACGCCCGCCCGGCTCGTCGTGCTCCTCGGGGGCGCGCAGCTCGCGCTCCACCAGGCGCTCACCGTCCTGACCCCGGGGTCGTGCCACGCCGTCGGCGGGGGAGCCGGGCACGGTGCGCACCTCGCGGCGTCCGCAGGCGCGGTCGTGTGCGCGGTGCCGTCGGCCGACGGCGCGGCGTCCCCGCTGCACCCGGAGCACCTCGCGGCGTCGGGCGCGTGGATGGTCGCCGCCCACGCGGCCGCGACGGTCGTGCTCGCCCTCGTGCTGGCGCACGGCGAGCGGGCGCTCGAGCGGTTCCTCACGTGGGTGACCCCGCGCGGTGCGCTCCCGCTCCCGGCCCGCCCGGCGGTCCTCGGCCGCCGCGGCGTGGCGCCGGTGCGCTCGGTGCGCGTCGTCGGCCTGTGGCGGTCGCTCCGGTCCCCGACGCGCGGGCCGCCGCGGTCGCACGGCCTGTCGGGAGCACTGCTGCGCCCCCTCGCCGCGTCCTGACGCGGCACCCGACGAGGCCGACCCGGCGACGGCCGGGTCCCGGGGCACCACCGTGCGGCCACCGGCCGCGCCTCGGACGGAAGAACCTCATGAACCTCTCCCTGCGCCGACCGCTGTCGGCCCTGCCCGCCCTCCTCGCCCTCCTCGCCGCCGCGGTCCTGACGCTCGGCCTCACCGCGACGGTCACGACGCTCACGGCCGGCCCGGCGTCCGCGCACGACCGGCTCCTCACCTCCGACCCGGCCGACGGCGCGCAGCTCGAGGCCCCGCCCGCGGCGATCACGCTGACGTTCAACACCGAGCCGCTCCCCGTCGAGCCGCAGGTCGTCGTCTCCGACTCGGCCGGCACGGTCGTCACGCAGGGCGCGCCCACGATCGAGGGCAGCACCGCGACCCTCGCGCTCGACCCGGCCGTCGCGCTCGGCGGCGACACGTACACCGTCGCGTGGCGCGTCGTCTCGTCCGACGGGCACCCGATCGAGGGCACGTTCGCGTTCGCCGTCGCGGCCCAGCCCGAGGCGCCCGCGACGGAGGACCCGGCGACGGACGCCGCGACGCCCGCGGAGACGGCGACCGAGAAGCCGACGACCGACACCACGACCGAGCCGTCCGCGACCACGACCACCGACGCCGCCGAGACCGCGGACGACGGCACGTCGTCGCTCCTGCCGGTGCTCGTGGGGCTCGGCGCGCTCGTCGTGGCCGCGGTGGTCGTCGTCGTGGTCGTGCTGCGCCGTCGGGGCCCCGGCCCGGACGCCGGCACCGACGACGGCGCCCCGCACGACCCGCAGGGCTGACCGTGCCGGCGCACGCCGCCCTCTCCCGCGTGGAGAGGGCGGCGCCGGCCCCTGCCGCCGGAGCCCCTTCTCCCGCTAGGGTGCGTCCGTGACGTCGCCCGGAGCAGGGGTGCTCCGCGGCGTGCGGGTGCTGCTGCTCGCCGCCGCGGTCGTCGGGCTGTCCGTCGTCGCGCACGGCCTCGCCGGAGGTACGGACCCCGGGGCGGTCCCGCTCGGGGTCCTCGCGGTCCTCACCGCCGTCGCCGTGCGACCCCTCACCCGGCGCGAGGTCGGGCTGCCGCGGCTGCTCGGCCTGCTCGGCGCGGGCCAGCTCGTGCTGCACGTCGTCTTCGACCGCTGCGCCGCGCTGTCCCCGGCCGACGCCGCCGCGCACGCGCACTCCTCCTCGCCGCTCGCGATGCTCGGCGCGCACGCCGTCGCGACGCTCGCCGTCGCGCTCGTGCTGCGGTACGGCGACGCCGTGCTGTGGCGCCTGTGGACGTGGCTCGTGGGACGCCGGGTCCCCGGCCGCCCGCGCCGCCTCGTCGTCCCCGCGGCACCTCCCGCCGTCGGCGCGCTGCCGACGGTGCGCGACCTGCTCGCGCGCGGCGCCGCGCCCGGGCGAGGGCCGCCCCTCCCGGCCTGACCGCTCCCGGACGCCTCCGCGGACGACGTCGCCCGACGACGTCCACGGCGTCCCGCTCCCGCGCGCCCGCGCGACCGCCCACACGCCGTTGGCCGGCTCCGCCGACCCGTGGCGTGGCGCGCCGTCGTGCCCGCCGGAGCGCCGCAGTCCTTCTCCCCGCAGCTCTCCCCGAAAGGCACCACCATGCGAAAGACCCTGCGCGCCGTCGGCGCCGCCGCACTGACCACCGGGCTCGTCGTGACCGGCGCGGCCGCCGCGTCCGCCCACGTGACCGTCACGCCCGACACGACCGAGGCGGGCTCCTACGCCCTCCTGACGTTCGGCGTCCCGCACGGGTGCGGCGACTCCCCGACGACGAAGGTCTCCGTCCAGGTCCCCGAGCAGGTCGTCACCGTGACCCCCACGGTGAACCCCGGCTGGGACGTCGAGAAGGTCATGGAAGACCTCGCCGAGCCCGTGGACGACGGGCACGGCGGCCAGTACACCGAGCGCGTCGCGGAGGTCGTGTACACCGCCAAGGCGCCGCTGCCCGACGGCTACCGCGACGCGTTCGTGCTGTCGCTCAAGCTGCCCGACGCGGCGGGCGAGACGCTCGTCTTCCCGACCGTCCAGGAGTGCGCCGAGGGCGAGAGCGCCTGGGTGCAGGTCCCGGCCGACGGCGAGGACGGCGAGGAGCTCGACCTGCCCGCCCCGCTGTTCGAGCTGACGGCCGCGTCCGGCGGCGACGCGCACGGCACCCAGGACGCCGCGGCGGACGCGACCGCCGAGCCGGCCGCCGCGGACGGCCAGGCGGCGGAGGCTGCCGCGAGCACGTCGAGCGGCCCGGCCCCCGCGGTCACGTGGACGGCGCTCGTCCTCGCGGCGGCCGGCCTCGTGCTCGGGCTGCTCGGGTTCGTGCGCTCGCGCCCGCGGGCCTGACCGGTGGGCCGCCCCCTGGCGCCGCGCCGGGCGGTGGCCGTCGTCGTCGGTGCCGCGGCCGCGGTCCTGCTCGCGATCCTCGCGAGCGGCCCGGCCGCGGCCCACGCCGTCCTCGTGGGCACCGACCCGCAGGACGGCACCGTCCTCGACGCGCCGCCCGACGCGCTGACCATCACCTTCAACGAGCCCGTCCAGGTCGTCCCCGGCGGCACGACGGTCCTCGCGGCCGACGGCACGCCCGTCGACGTGGACGTCGCCGCGGTGGACGACGCGCTCGTCGTCACGCCCGGCTCGACCCTCGACGGCGGCACCTACGTCGTGAGCTGGCGCGTCGTGTCGCTCGACACGCACCCCGTGGCGGGGGCGTTCACGTTCTCCGTCGGCGCGCCGAGCGCGACCGCGGTCGAGGCACGCGTGGCCGAGCCGACGGCGGCGCTCGTCGCCGTCCGGGCGCTCGACCAGGCCGCCGTCTACGCCGGGACGTTCCTCGTCGCAGGGCTCGTCACGTTCGAGCTCCTCGTGCTGCACGTCTCGCCCGGCGCGGCCCCCGTGCTGCGGCGGCGGCTCCAGCGTGTCCGGCGCGGGGCGCTCGGCGTCGCGGTCGTCGGGACCGTGCTCGCGGTCCCGCTCACGCCCGCCTGGCAGGCGGGCGGCGGGCTGGGCGCCCTCGTCGACCCGGCGACGTGGACCGCGGGCCTCGCCTCCGACACCACCGTGGCGGGCGCGATCGGGCTCGTGGGGCTCGTCGTCGCGACGCTGCTCGCGCCCCGGGCCGCGCGCGAGACCCGGGCCGCGTGGCCCGCGGGCACGGTGCTCGGCGCCGCCGCGCTCGCGCTGGGGTCGCTCGTGCTCGTGGGGCACACGCGGACCTTCGGCCCGCCGTGGCTCGTCGTCACGGCGGACGCGCTGCACGTCGCGGCCGGCGCGGTGTGGCTCGGCGGCGTCGTCGGGCTCGCGCTCGTGCTCGCGCCGTCCGCACACGTGGACGCCCGTCGGGCCGGGGTGACCGTGGCGCGGTTCTCCGCGCTCGGCGCGTGGGTCGTCCTCGCGCTCGCGGTCACCGGGACCGTCCTCGGGTGGCGCATCCTCGGGTCGCTCGACGCGCTCGTCTCGACGACGTACGGCCGGACGCTGCTCGTCAAGGTCGGCGTCGCGCTCGTGCTCGTCGGCATCGCGGCGTGGAACCGGTACCTGCTCGTCCCGGAGGTCGCCGGGCCGGGAGGTGCCGGTGCGGCGGGCGGCACGACCGCCACGACCGCGCGCCGCCGCCTCGGCCGGACCGTCGCCGTGGAGGCGGCGCTGCTCGTGCTCGTGCTCGCCGCGACAGGCGTGCTGGTCTCGCGCAGCCCGGTCGTCCCGACGACGCCGTCCGCGCAGGACGCCGCGACCTCCGGCGTCGAGGTGGTCGAGGAGCTCGGGGAAGGGACGCTCCGTGCGCGCGTCATGCCGGGGCGCGTGGGCGTCAACGCGCTCGAGGTCGAGCTGCTCGACGCCGCCGGGGCGCCGTTCGAGCCCGTCGCGGTGCCGGAGCTGGCGACGACGCTCGCCGACCCGGCGCTCGGCCCGTTCTCGCGGCCGCTCACACGCACCGGCCCGGGCGCGTACGAGGCGACGCTCGACCTGCCGATGCCCGGCTCCTGGACGCTCGAGGTGAGCGTGCGGACGTCCAAGTACGAGAACCCGATCGTCCGCATCCCCGTGGAGGTGACCTCATGACCCCCGACCGCCGTCCGCCCGGGCCGCACCGCGGAGCGCGCGCCCTCCTCGCCCTGGCCGCGGCCGGGACGCTCGCGCTGCTCACGGCCGCGCCCGTCGCCGCGCACGTGCTCATCGAGACGGTCGAACCGCGCGGCGACGGCTCGGCGCGGCTCACGTTCACGTTCGACCACGGGTGCGACGGCGAGCCCACCGACGGCCTGCGCGTCACCCTGCCCGCCGGGGTCGAGGCGCTCGGCGCGGGCCAGCCGTCCGGCTGGACCTCCGAGGTGACGGACGACGCCGTCGCCTGGGCCGGCGAGCCCGTGCCCGACGGCGAGCGCGCGGCCTTCACGCTCGACGTCCGCGTGACGGGGGAGCCCGGTCAGGCGTTCGTCTTCCCGACGGTGCAGGAGTGCCCGTCCGGGGCCTCGTACGCGTGGACGGACACCGACCCGGCGGGAGCCCGCCCGGCACCCACGTTCGTCGCGACGGCGGCGTCGCTCGCCCCCGCGCCCGTCGCGGCGGGCGCGTCCCCGACACCGACCGGCCCGCTCGTCGGGGCGGTCGTGCTCGGGGCGGGCGTCGTCGGCGTCGCGGGCGGAGCGTGGTCCCGCCGTCGCGTGCGGGGGTGACGTCCGCAGCCGTCGCGGGTCCCCCTCTCAGGGGCCCGCGACGGTGAAGCCGACGCTCACGGTCGGCCCGAACCCTGCGGCGTCCGACGCCGGCTCGACGAACCGGAGCCCGAACGTGTGCGGGCCGGGGGCGAGGCCGCGCACCTGGCGCACCGCGGGCTCGTCGCCGAGCTCGTGGAGGTTGCCGGTCGGGCGCCCGTCGACGAACGCCTCGACGACGAGGCCCGCGGTGCCCGCGAAGGTCACGAGGACGGAGAAGCGCGGGTCCTCCCAGGGTGCGGTCTCGCGCGCGCCGACGACGGTCTCGCCAGGACCCGGCGACAGCACGCGCGGGAGGTCGAACACGTAGGGGCCGAGCGGCGCGGCGGCCGCGGAGGCGACGCCGTCGACGTCCTGGACGACGTCGAGCATGTGCTCCCCGGAGGCGTCGAGCCCGGTCGGGACGAGCGCCCAGCGGCCGTCGGTCGCCACGGTCGTCGTGCCGACGACCGCCCCCGCCGCGTCGAGCGCCCGCACGCGTGCCCCGGGCTCTCCGGTGCCGCGCAGGGCGGGGTAGACGGTGAGCGTCCCGGCCGGGGGCGCCTCGTCGACGACGGGCGCCGGGGGTGCCGGTTCTTCGGGCGCGGGCTCTTCGGGAGCGGGCTCCTCCGGCCCGGGCCGCTCGGGCTCCGGCGGGGTCGGGGCGGCCGGCTCGACCGGCGGCGGGGCAGCCTCGGGCGCGGTCTCGCCGGTGCCGGGCGCGCCCTGCCCGTCCGGACGCGAGGCGGGAGGGACGTCGAGGCCCGCGTCCGGCGGCTCGGGGCGGTCGCCCGCCCCGGTGGGGACGTCCGGCTCGGTCGCGACCGGCGCGTCGTCGGCGGGGCTCTCTGCGGGTCGGCCCTCCTGCGGGACGGGGAGCGGCGAGGCAGGACCGGGAGCGGACGCCTGCTGCCCGGCCGCGGCGGCGGGCGGCTCGGCGGCGGACCACGGCCGCGCCACGGCCAGCACGCCGACGACGGCCGCCACGACCACCGCCGCGAGCGCGCCGACCAGGACGCCGGGCGCCGCGACCCCCGCGGCGGCGGCCCCGGCGCCTGACGCTGCCCCGGTGGCCCCGCCCCCGGCCGTGCCGGCCGTCGGGCCGGTCGTCGCGCCGGGAGCCGGGCCCGTCGTCGTGCCGGGCGCGGCGGTCGTCGCCGCGAGCGCGGACGTCGCGGCGTCGACCGCGGCCGGGACACCGAGGACGAGCGGCAGGAGGACGATCCGCAGGCGCGAGGCGACGTCGTCGAGCTCCTCCGCGAGGATCGAGCACGACAGGCACCCGGTGAGGTGCTCCTCGACCCGGTCCCGCGCGGCGCGCGACAGCGTCCCGCGCGCGTGGTCGCCCAGGCGCTCGACCGTCCAGCGGCACTCCGGTGCCACCGAGTCGGTGCTCACGTGGGCCTGGAGCCACTCGCGGCGCAGGCCCTCGCGGGCGCGGTAGGAGAGCGCGGCGGTCGCTCCCGCCGACAGCCCGAGCAGCGGCGCCGCCTCGCGCGGCTCCATCCCCTCGACCTCGGTGTACCAGAGCACGGCCTGCCACCGCTCCGGGAGGCGGCGGAACGCGCGGACGGTCACCGAGCGCTCGAGGACCTCGGTCGACAGGTCGCGCGGGTCGACGACCTCCGGCACGTCCTCGACGGGCAGCGGGTCCGGCGTCCGGGCCCAGCTCGCCGCGACGTGGCGCAGCGTCGTGTAGAGGTAGGGCCGGAACGGACCGGTCGGCCCGTGGCCGGACTGCAGCGCGCCGAGCACGCGCAGGTACGCCTCCTGGACGAGGTCGTCCGGGTCGTACGTCGCCGTGAGGCGGCGCGCGGCCGAGCGCCCGGCGTCCGCGTGCCGCTCCCAGAGCACGGCGAACGCCTCGGAGCGGCCCCCGCGCACCGCGTCGGCGAGCTGCTCGTCGCCGAGCTCCGTCAGGTCCTGCGTGTGCACGCCCGCTCCCGTCCCGGCCGCCTCCGTCCGGCGACCCTCAGGGAGGAAGACGCTCCAGTGCCGTGATCATGACGCGGTCCCGGGCGTGAGGTACGCCTCCACACGGCGCTGCCCTGGCCCGCTCGGTCAGGTCACGTCGTCACGGCGTGCCGCGACCCCACAGCATGTCCACGGTCCGCAGGATCGCGGACACGTCGTGGACGTCGGGCTCCACCTTGGTGATGCGCTCGTAGGCGAACGAGCGCACCTGCTCGCACATCGCGAACGAGCCGGGGGACCACTGCACGTGCATCGGCCACCCGCGGTGGGTGGACGTCAGGGGCACGCCGGTCAGGATGTGCGTCGCGCGGTGAGTCGGGGGCAGGGACAGCACCAGGTGCGGGCGGTGCTTGGCCTGCTCACGGCCCCGGGTCGGGTCCATGCTCAGCCAGACGATCTGGCCCTGGGTGATCTGGTCGGGACGCGGGAGAGAAGAGGTCATCACTCGTCCTCGGACAGAGGTGCCGGCACGGGCTGCGCCGGCGGCTGCGGCTGAGCCATGGTGTCCTCCAACCCGTAGTCGTCGTCCGACGGCCACTGGCCCTCGGCCTGCATCTGGGCCTGGTACTCGCCGGGGGAGAGCTTGGCCATCGCCGCCCAGAACTCACGCTCGGCGTGCTCCGCCAGCAGGCGGTCGATCGCGACGTCAAGCGTGACCGCCTGGCCGGCGGCGTACTCCCGCAACTTGTCTCGGGTGCTCACCCGGACCTTCAACGTGGTGGTCGTAGCACTCATACTCTGCAGACTACCAGTGATAACCCGCGTAGAAACCTACCGCACGGCAGTTCTTTGCTCGGTACCCATCCGCCCGTGGTAGAGCGCCACGTTCTCGGCGATGTCCCCCGTCGAGCGCGGGGCGGCGACGGAGCAGGAGACGGCTCGGCCCCGGACCGCGAGGCGGTCCGGGGCCGAGCGGCCGCGTCAGGCGACGGGGCCCCTGCGCCGTCGCGCGAGCACGAGCGCCGCGCCGCCGAGGGCGAGGAGCAGCGCGAGCGCGGCCACCGCGCCGAGGCGCGCGCCCGTCGTCGCCAGCCCGGTCCCGGTGCCGTCCGTCGTGCCGCCGGGCGTCCCGGCAGGTGCGTCGAACGTGTTCGTCACGACGACCGCCGCACCCGGCCGGACCGTGAGGTCCGCCGTCGTGCCGTCGACCGTCGTCCCCGGCTCGCCCGGCGCCGTCACCGCGACCTGCGTGGCGGCGGCGCCGCCGGTCGCCGACTCCTCGACGGTGCACGCCGCGTCGAGCGGGAGGTCGGCGTACGTGACCGTCTCGTCCGCGCCGAGGTGGCGCACGCCGCCCCCGGGCACGTCGAGGGCGACCGCCTCGCCGTCGACCTCGCGCGTGCAGAGCAGGCGGACCGTGAACGGCCCCTCGGCGCCCGGCGCGTCGGCCGCGCCCTCGACCCGCTTGGTCACGTCCAGCGACGCCACGTCGAACGTGTTCGTCAGGGTCACGACGGCGGGCTCCTCGCCCCCGACCACGACGGCGCCGTCCGCGCTGGTGGCGGTGGCGGTGGCCCCGCCCGTGCGCGTCTCGGTCACGACGCACCCTGCCCCGACGGGCAGGTCGCGCACGGCGGCGCGGTAGCCGCCGTCGGCCGTGAGGGCGAGGCGACCGTCGGCCGGGAGCGCCAGCGTGCGCGTCTCGCCGTCCACGTCCCACGTGCACACGGCCTGCGCCTCGAACGGTCCGGCTCCCCAGAGCTCGGCGCCCGCACCCTCGACCGTCTTGACGACCTCGAGGTCCGCGACGTCGAACGTGTTGGTCGCCGTGACGACGGCCTCCGACACCGTCCCCGCCTCGGCGGTGCCGTCCACGACGACCCGCCCGTCGGCCGGGGCGAGCGCCGAGCGCGTCGCCCCGCCCGCCGTCGTCTCCTCGACGACGCACTCCGTCCCGACGACGAACGTCCCGAACGTCCGGCTGCCGCCCGCGTCGAGGTCGAACGACTCCTCCAGCACGGTGCGGCCGTCCCGCGTGCAGACGACGTCGAACCCGAACGGCCCGGCCCCGTACGCGGCGGCGCCCGCCCCGTCGACCTCCTTGGTCACGCGGACGACGCCCGCGTCGTACCCGTTATGGACGACGACCTCCGCCGGGGTCGTGCCGACGAGCACGTCCGCGCTGCCGGCCCCGTGGTCGGTCACGCCGTCGCCCGTGACGACGACGCGCTGCGGCGCGTCCGTGGTCGTCTCCGTGACGACGCACGTGGCGCGTGCCGGGATCGTGCCCTCGGGTGCGGTGAACGTCTCCCCGGCGCCGATCGTGAACCGCAGCTCGGTCGAGCCGGCGGCGTCGAACGTGACGGGCGCGCCGGTGGCCGCCGTGCAGACGAGCGTGAAGTCGAACGGCCCCAGCTCCTCCTGCGTGGCCTCGGTGTCGACCTGCTTGGTGACGGACAGGCCCGAGAACGCGTAGTCGTTGCCGACCGTGACGACCTGGGTGGCCGGCACGTCGGCCTCCGGGGACGCCGCGACGTCGACCGCGACGGTCGCCGGCGAACCGGTGCGCGTCGTCTCGCCGTGCTCGCCGAGGGTCCCGCCCTCGGACACGACGCACTCCGTCCCCACCGGCAGGCCGTCGACGCGGGCCGTGAGCCCGCCCTCGACGGTCAGGGAGAGCCGTGCCGCGTCACCGAGGTCGAGCGTCACACCGTCGACGGTGCACACGACGTCGACCGGGTAGGCGCCGGGCGCGTAGCCCGCGGCGTCGCCGGTGACCTGCTTGTCGACGCGGAGGGCGCCCGTCGGGAGCGCGACGCCGACCTGGCTCGGCGCGAACCGCTCGAACGTCGTCTCGCCCGTGTAGCGCCACTTGACGCCGAACTGGTTCCACGCGACGTCCGGGCCCGACGGGGCGATGGGTGCGACCCCGCCCGGCGTCACGTCGGACGCCATGCGGTTGACCGTCGAGTAGGTGACGTCGACGGCCCCACCGCTGTCGAGGCGCCCGGCCGCGGTCGTGCGGAAGTCGAGCGAGACGCGCAGGCCCGTCACGGCCGACCAGTCGGTCGCGTCGTCGGCCGCGGCCCACACCTCGCCGTTCTGCTCGCACACCGCCTGCGTCGTGAGGTCGCGCCACGTGCCCGCGCACACGTCCGGGCTCGTCGTCACCTCGACGACGGCCGTCGTGCCGTCCGGCGCCGCGAGCTCCGGCACGCCGGTGAGGACGGGGCGGTAGGTCGACCCGCGCGTCGCGCCGGTCAGGAGCATGCGGTCGCCCGCGGTGGGGAGCTGCTCGAACAGGACCATCTCCTCCACGGGGGTCGTGCCCACGTTGACGACGTGCAGGAGCCAGTCGTCCGTCCCGCCGACGACGCTGTTCGCGACGCACGGCGTGCGGTACCAGGCGCCGCCGGCCGCCTCGAGCGTCGGACGGCACGCGGTGGCCGGGGCGGACGGGTTCGTCGCGCCGTCCACCGCGCCCCGCACGCCCTTGACGCTGTAGAGGTTCGGCCCGTCGACGGGGGCGACGAAGTCCGTCGTCCCGCACGTGCGCGGGTCGCTGCCCCAGGCCGGGGTCGTCGCGGCACCGTCGAGGCCCGTGCAGGTCTCGAGCGGCTCGTCGGTCCGCACGGTCATCTGGTTCGTCGCGCGCTCGCCGGAGGCGAGCCCCGGCTGGAGCTCGAGGAACAGCCGCACGCGGAACGTCTCGCCCGGCGCCATGACGCGGCCGTCCTCGGGCCAGGTGAGGACCAGGTCCCGGCCGTCGACGGCGAGGACGACGTCCGTGGACAGCAGCCCGCCCTCGGACGTCGCGTACGACGGCGCCGGATCGCCCGGGTGCACGAGCGTGGTGGGCAGGGTGTCGCGCAGCTCGGTGAGCGTGAGGTAGCCCGTGCCCGTGTTGGTGAACGACAGGTCCCACGGGACGGCAGCGCCGACCGAGACCGTCCGGCTCCCCTCGTTGGCGACCTTGCGGACCGCGATCTCGTGCGTGCCCGGGGAGAGGGAGACGGTCGCGCTCGTGCTGCGCTCCGGGGACGTCTCGCCGTCCGGGCGCTCGCTGCGCACCGTCACGGTGTTGTCCACGGAGCCGTCCAGGACGACCGGGTCGCCCGTGGACCGGGAGGCGTCGCGCAGCACGACCGTGAACGCGGCCCGCGCGTCCCAGGCCGGTGCGGGGACGTCCGGGCTGAAGAAGCCGCCGTCGGCGCGCGAGAAGGCGATGCGCACGCCCTGCACGTCGGGGTAGGCGTCGGCCGCCACGGGCAGCACCGGTGCGTCGACGGCCGTCGGGGCGCCCTCCGCCCAGGCGAGCGCGCCGTCCGTGCCGAACGGCCCGTAGACGTCGACCGCCACGCGGTCGGCGCCGTGCGGTGCGGTGAGCGCACCGAGCCCGGTGAAGGTGAACGTGTCCCAGAACTCCGGGGACGACGCGACGTCGTCGCGCAGCCAGACCTCGGCCGGCGCGAGCGAGCTCACGGGCCGGGTGCTGGAGGCGGCGCCGAGCGTGACGGTCACCGGCGTGCGGCGCGACGGCTCGGTGAGCGACGCGGGGGACACGGACTTCGTCGGCGCCACGTCGATGTCGCCGCCTGTGAGCACGACCCGCACGTCGTCGAGGTCGCCCGTGGACGTGCCCGGCGCGAGCACCGGGTCGGACGACTGCGCGAACGCGCGGTTCGGGACCTCGGTGGTCTGCCCCGCCCGCAGCGCGATCGGCTCGCCCGTGCTGCGCACGTGCGTGCGCAGGACCGTGTCCAGGGTGAGCGTGAGGCGGTTCGCCGCGGAGATGGTCCCGCCGCTGAGCGCGGGGTCGGAGCCCTGGAACGTCACGCTCACGCCGACGACGTCGGCGAGGCGCTCGGGCCCCCACGTCACGAGGTCGGCGACCGTCGTGCGCTCGCTGGAGTGCTCGCCGTCCGCGGTGCGGTGCAGGACCCACGCGACGCTCTGCGCGAGGTCGACCTCGTGCGCGAGGCTCGCGTCCACACGCACGCCGGTGACGTCGTAGCGGTCGAACGCGCTGGCCGCGCCGTCGGGCGCCAGCCAGTCCACGTCGGCCGTGAACGGGTCGCCGACGGCGGCCTCGGCCGTGCCGGGCACCTCGCAGCCCGCCACGCCGCTCGCGGTCTCGGAGCACGCGGCGGGGTCGGTGATGCGGACGAAGGACGCGCGCGAGACGGACGTGCTGCGCGCCTGGATCGTGAACGTCGCCGTCGGCTGCGGCGCGTCCGAGTCCTCGCGGGGGACGTGGACGGGCTGCGTCGGGGTCACGGACTTCGTCACCGCGACGCCGGGGGCGTGGTCGACGAGCGAGATGGTCGCGGAGTCGGTGTCGCGGACGGGGTCGCCGCCCGCGGCAGGGACCGCCTCGACGCCCGCCGTGTTGACGACGCTGCCCGGGCGGTCGCCGTCGAGGGCGCTCTCCTGGGTCACCCAGGCACCGGTCGAGCGGGTCGTGGAGCGCACCTGCCAGTCGAGCACGAAGCGGCGGTCGCTGCTGCTCGTGGCGACGCCCGTGCCGGGCAGCGGCGCGTACGGGTCGAACCCGGCGCCCGGTCGCCGGGCGGCCTCGCGCGCGGCGACGTCCTCCGCGAGGACGAGCCGCACGCCGGTGGCCGCGGCGCGCTGCTCGCCGGTCAGGGTGTGGCCGACGAACCGGCCGTCCTGCACCCAGCCCCCGGCCGGGGGCGCGACGGCGGTCCACGTGCCGTCGACGAAGAGCTCGACCCCGGTCACGGTGTCGTAGCGCAGGTACCAGCCGGTGCTGAAGGGCACGTCGCTCGCGTCGACCGGCGCGACGCGCACCAGGTCGAACGCGTCGAAGACGGTGCCGGCGACGTCGGCGGGGTCTCCCGCCGGGTCGCTGATCGTCACCGACGAGAAGCCCTCGCGGACGCGCCAGTCCAGCGCGGTGCTGCGCTGCTCGCCCGACTGGGACGGGACCGTGCTCTGCAGCCAGGACTTGTCGATCCCGACGGCGCCGGTGCCCTCGCGGGTGACGACGCGCGCCGTCGCCGTGTCCTCGGCGTCGTCGGTGAGCGTGGTGCCGCCGCGGGTCACGCCCTCGGCCCGCACCGTCGCCGTGTTCACGAACGCGGTCGGCTCGTCGGGCCGCGCGGTCACGTCACCGCCGGAGCGCAGCGTGCCGCGCGCCTGCGTGACGACGTACGGCGTGAAGCTCGTGTCGACGGGCAGGCCCGTGGCCGACTCGAGCACGAACCGGACGCCCGTGAGGTCCGACGGGGAGACGCCCGCGGGGAGCGCCGCAGCCAGATCGTCCGCCGTGACCTCGGCGACGAAGGGTCCGTCCTGCGCGGGGAACGCCGCCACGCGCAGTGCGGAGCCGTCAGAGCCGATCGCCTCCACGGTCAGCGACGCACCGGTCGGGACCTGCGTCGGCGCGACGCCCGACAGGTCGAACGCGTCCCAGAACTCACCGGCGCCGCCGGCCCACGCGTCCTCCACGACGAACGTCCGAGGGCTGACGTGCTCGGAGGTCCCGACGACCCGCGCGGCGAGGCCGGCGACGACGCGCGCGCCCGGCTCGACGGCGGTGCCCGGCCGGACCGTCTTGTCGAGCGTCGCGTCGAGCGCGGGCCGGACGAGCTCGAGCGTGTCGCTCGCCTCGTCGGTCGCGGTCTGCCCGTTCGGGGCGGCGACCTCGGCGCTCGCGGTGTTCCGGGTGGCGCGCGAGACGGCGTCGCCCGCGGCGTCCTCCGTCGTGACGACGTCGAGGACGAGAGTCGCGGCGGCGCGCGGCACGATCGCCCCGGTGAACGTCACCGAGAAGCCGGTCACGTCGGTGTCCGGGACGTCGGGCGTCTCGCCGGGCGCCAGGGTGACGGTCGTGGTGGAGCCGTCCGCGCGGTGGAGCTCGAGGTCGGCGGACTCGGCGCCCTCGGGCCAGGAGAACGTGCTGAAGCCGCCGAGCACGACGCCGTCGGTGAAGTAGTCGCGGTCGGTGACGGTGAGGGAGCGGACGGGGACGTCGGACGTGCTCGTCGCCGTGATGGTGGCCGTGGCCGTCTCGCCCGCGGAGATGCGGTCGGGGGTGATGTCCTTGACGACGTCGACGCCGACGGTCGCGGGCGTGACGCGGTGCTGGGCCGTCGCGGTGTCCGTCACGGGGTCACGGCCCTCGGCGGTCGCGGTGGCCGTCGCGACGTTGTCGACGACGTGGGGCGCGGCCGACAGGTCGGCACCGTCCCGGTCCGTCGCACGCTGCGTGAGGTCGAGGCGCGCCGTGGCGGTCGCCCCGGGGACGATCTCGCCGGCGTAGGTCAGCCGGAGGCCGCCGACGGCGGTCGGGTCCACACCGGTGGGGAGCGCTGCGCCGGGGGCGGGGGTGCCCGTGACCCAGGACCACGAGCCCGCGTCGGAGCGCACGTAGGCGTCGACCTGGACGCTCGTCGCGCCCTCGGGCAGCGGGTCGGCGGCGAGCGCCGTGAGGTCGGTGAGCGTGAACGGGTTGGTCGGGTCGAGCGCGCCCGCGCCGTCGGTCGACGCCTGCGGCTCGGTGACGACGAGCGTGCCCACCGGCACGTTCGACGTGTTGGTCGCCGTGAGCGTGACCGTCGACGGCGCGCCCGCCTCGAAGGTCCGTGCCGCCGGGGCCCAGGACTTCGCGAGGTCGACGCCCGTCTCGACGGGGACGCTGAGGTGCACGGTCGCGCTCGCGCTGTCCGGCGCGGAGTTCGCCGCGGTGGTCGTGGCGGTGTTGACGATGTCCGTCTCACCGGGCCGGGCGTCGTCGGGCACCTGGAGCGTCAGGGTCAGGGTGAACGTCGCCCCCGGCGTGAGGCCGACGCCCGCGGGGGTCTCGTCGCGGAACGCGACGTGGACGGCGGTCGCGGCGCCGACGACGGCGGGCTGGCTCACGGGCTGGCCGGCCTCGGTCCACGACACGTCGTGCACGGGACCGGTCGTGGTGCGCACGGCCTGGAGCTCGTAGCCCGCGAGCTCTGCGGGGAGCGCGTCGGTGAGGAGGGCGTCGACGCACGTCGTCTCGGAGCACGTGACCCCGACGCTGTACGTGAAGACGTCGCCGGGGGACAGGGTCTTGTGGTCGACCCGCTTGCTGACCTCGAGGTACTGCGGGTCGCCGTCCGCCGCCGTGGCGGTCGCGGCCCCGGCGAGGGCGAGGGGCGCGGCGAGCGTGACCGCGAGGGCCGCCGCCCACAGCCGTCGCCAGGTGTGTCGTCGCCTGTCGTGCCGTCGTGTGCCGAGCCGTCGCGTGCCGTGGTGCACCAGTGCGTCCTTCGTTCGGTGGTCGAGCGCGCGCCCGGCGATCTGGGCGCGCGTCCAGGAGGTCCGCACGAGAGGACTCGCCCGGGCACGGGCCATGACGCGAACTCGCAGGTGAGGCGGGTCACGTCGGCGCGCGCCGGTGCGCTTCCGGTCGTACTGTGATCCACATCACTGGCAACGCGCGTCACGAACGGGCACCCCGGTGCTCTTGCACTGGTGGGGGACGTCGCCACGACGGGTCACGTGGCGACACACCTGGACCGGTGGCGGTCCGCGACGAGAGCTTCGCTGGGGGGAGCTCTCGCGGCGGATCGCCACCGGTTCTCCCGTCTTCAAGAGCTTCCGTCCTTCCGGCCCGCCCTCGCGTCCCGGCGGCAGCGGCCCCGACCTCAGGCGGCGTCCGTGCGCGCGCCGAGCCAGGGCGCGAGGACGTCGGTGCGCCCGAGCCAGCGCAGCCCGCCGTCGGCCAGCTCGTCCGGCGTCGCGAGCACGTCGCGGAACGCGTCGAGGACCCGTTCGCGCACGCCGTCGCCGGGATCGCCGTCCGGCGGCGTCGCGCCGACCACCACCACGCGCGTGTGCGGCTCGACGGGCCGCCCCTCGGCCGTGGTCGCGTCGTCCCACGTGCCGAGCGTGCCGATGCAGAGCTGGCCGCCCGCGCCGTCCCACGCGCACAGCGAGTCGGGGCGGTTCGCGACGTGGAACACCCCGCGCGACCGGACCCGCCCCGTACCCAGGTCCTCGATGCGGCGCAGCAGCCGCTCGGGGTCGAAGGGGCGCGCCGAGCGCAGCTCGACCGTCCAGCTCCGGTCGCCCGTGCGGCGGGCGTGCCGGGGGAGCGGGCCCCGCACGCCGAGCGGGTGCGCCCGGCGCTCGCCGGCTCCGGCGTCGTGCGTGCGCCCAGCGAGGTCGGCGGCGGCGAGCGCGTGGAGGCCGTCGATGCGACGCGTCCCGACGCCACGCAGCCGGTCGACGAGCCCCGACCCGGTGGTGGCGGCGACGGGGTCCCCGGTCGTCACGACGAGGTCGGCGTGCTCGAGCTGCGCGGCGAGCACCTCGCCGACGGCCCGCTGGTCGTCCTCGGTGAGCCCCACGCCGCGCTCGGAGACGAGGTCGTCGTCGAGCAGGTCGTGCTCGAGCGTGTCCACGTCGGCGACGGCGAGCGCGGTCGCGAGGCGCAGCCGCTCGAGCTCGGCGCCGGGGGCGGTCTGCGCGGCGAGCGCGCGGACCACGGGCAGCGACTCGGCGGCCACGGGCAGGGCGAGCACCACGTGGTCCCAGCGCCCGTCCTCGGCGAGCCGGCGCAGGGTCGGGACGGCGTCCTCCCGGACCGCGCACGACAGGCACGCGTGCTCGAGCGGCACGACCTCGTCCTCGACGACGCCGGTCGCGTCGACGACGACCCGGCGCAGCGCGCCCTCGGCGGCCCGGATGTCGTGGCGGAGCGCGACGACGCGCGGCGCCCCGACGACGAGCCCGAACACCGCGCTGTCGCGCAGCACGGGGTCGATCGTCGCGAGGACGCTCAGCGCGACGCGGGTGTCGTCGGGCGACGGTTCCGGCGAGGGGCGTGACGAGAGGGGCATGAAGCGCTCCGATCCGTGGTCTGGGGCGTCCCGGGCGGTTCGTTCGGCCGACCCGGGAACAACCTGCTCCTGAGAACTGTTCTCGACAGCGGGTCAGCATAGCGTCTTGACGGGAATGATTCTCACTATCTAATGTCGTCCCCGTCGCCCCGACCGACCCCGAGAGGAACCGCCATGTCCGCCGTCTGCCAGGTGCTCGGCACCGCTCCCGGGTTCGGCCACGCGATCTCGCACTCCCACGTGCGGACCAAGCGTCGCTTCGACCCGAACGTCCAGAAGAAGCGCTACTGGGTGCCGTCGCTGGGTCGCCACGTGACCCTGCGCGTCAGCGCCCGGGGCATCAAGACCATCGACCGCCAGGGGATCGACGCCGTCGTGGCGCGGATCCTCGCCCGAGGGGAGAAGCTCTGATGGCTACCCGCACCGACCTCCGTCCCGTGATCAAGCTCCGGTCCACGGCGGGCACCGGGTTCACCTACGTGACCCGCAAGAACCGCCGCAACGACCCCGACCGCATGGTCCTGCGCAAGTTCGACCCCGTCGTCCGCCGCCACGTCGACTTCCGCGAGGAGCGCTGATGGCGAAGCGGTCGAAGATCGCGCGCAACGACCAGCGGGCGGCCGTCGTCGCCCGCTACGCCGAGCGCCGCGCCGAGCTGAAGCGCGTCGTCGCGTCGCCGTCGTCCTCGCCCGAGGAGACGGCGGCCGCGGTGCGCGAGCTCCAGCGCCAGCCCCGCGACGCGAGCACCACGCGCGTGCGGAACCGCGACGTCGTCGACGGCCGCCCGCGCGGCTACCTGAGGAAGTTCGGGCTCTCCCGCGTCCGCCTGCGCGAGCAGGCGCACCGCGGCGAGCTGCCCGGAGTCACGAAGTCGAGCTGGTGACGGCGGCCGCCCAGCGCGGCGGCCCCCCACCCGTCACCGGCCCAGCGAGGAGAACCACCATGAAGAAGGACATCCACCCCGTCTACGGGCCCGTCGTCTACCGCGACAAGTCCGCCGACCTCTCGTTCCTGACCCGCTCGACCCTCGCAGGCGACCACCCGCAAGGCCCGGGCGTCCCGCGCGAGACCGTGACGTGGACGGACGGGAACACCTACCCCGTCGTCGACGTCGAGATCTCGAGCGCGAGCCACCCGTTCTACACGGGCACGCAGCGCGTCGTGGACACCGCCGGGCGCGTGGAGAAGTTCCGCCAGCGCTACGGCGCCCGCGGCGGCGCGCAGGGCGGGAGCGCGCGATGAAGGTCCGCGCCTCGCTCCGCTCGCTCAAGGACAAGCCCGGGGCGAAGGTCGTGCGCCGGCACGGCAAGACCTTCGTCCTCAACAAGGCCAACCCGCGCTGGAAGGCCCGTCAGGGCTGACCTGCGCACCACCACCACCGGAGAGGAGCGGCCGCCCGGGTGTCCGGGCGGCCGACCACGCATGCACCACACCGCACCCGACCCGACCGACGCCGCTGCCGATCCCGCCCGGGTGACGGCCCCTCCCGGCGCCCGTGCCCGACGCCGCCCGCTCGCCCTCGCGCTCGGCCTCGCCCTCCCGCTCACGCTCGTCGCGGCGTGCGCGCAGGGCGCGGGCGCCGAGGGCGAGCAGGGCGACGCGGCCGAGCCCGCGCCGTCGGCCACGTCCGACGTGAGCGAGGCCGCGGCGCTCACCCCCCGCCTCGCGATCACCTACGACGGCGGCGTCCAGGTCCTCGACGCGACGACGCTCGAGGTCGTCGACGACCTCGAGCTCGACGGCTTCAACCGCCTCAACCCCGCGGGCGACGGGCGGCACCTGCTCGTCTCGACGTCCGGCGGGTTCCAGGTGCTCGACGCCGGGACGTGGGCCGAGCCGCACGGCGACCACGCGCACTACTACACGGCGGACCCGGTCCTCACGGACGTGACGTACGCGGCCGAGAAGCCGGGGCACGTCGTCGTGCACGACGGCCGCACCGCGCTGTTCGACGACGGCACGGGCGAGATCACCGTGCTCGACTCGGCCACGGTGGCCGACCCGCACGGCATCGACGACGCGCGCACCCTGACGACCCCCGCAGCGCACCACGGCGTCGCGGTCGAGCTGTCCGACGGCGCGCTCGTCGTCTCCGAGGGCACCGAGGACGCGCGCACCGGCGTCCGCCTCCTCGACGCCGCGGGCGCCGAGGTCGCGGCGAACGACCAGTGCCCCGGCGTGCACGGCGAGGCCGTCGCCGCGGACGAGGCCGTCGTCATCGGCTGCGAGGACGGCGTGCTCGTCGTCGCGGGAGGCGCGATCACCAAGGTCGCGGCCCCGGACGCCTACGGGCGCATCGGCAACCAGGCAGGCAGCGAGGCGTCGCCCGTCGTGCTCGGCGACTACAAGTCCGACCCCGACGCGGAGCTCGAGCGGCCCACACGCGTCTCCCTCGTGGACACGCGCGACGCGAGCCTGCGCCTCGTCGACCTGCCCGCGAGCTACACGTTCCGCTCGCTCGGGCGGGGCGACGCGGGCGAGGCGCTCGTGCTCGGCACCGACGGGGCGCTGCACGTCATCGACCCGGAGTCGGGCACGGTCGTGCGGTCCGTCCCCGTCGTCGACGCGTGGGAGGAGCCCGAGGAGTGGCAGGAGCCGCGGCCGGCCCTGTTCGTCCAGGACGGCATCGCCTACGTCACGGACCCGGCCGGTCGTGCGATCCACGCGGTCGACTACGTGGGCGGCGAGGTGTGGAAGAGCGCGGAGCTCGACGTCGTCCCGAACGAGCTCAACGGCGTCACCGGGAAGCCGGCCGCCGCGGGGGGCCACGAGGCCGACGAGCACGCCCACGAGGACGGCCACCACGGTCACGACGAGCCCGCGCACGACGAGCACGAGGGTCACGACCACGAGCACGAGGACGGCTGAGCGAGGACACGCGACGACGAGAGCCGCGAGAAGTCGCGCGAAACTCCGCGTGTTCCCTAGTGTTGTCCCCGGTGCACGGCCCCGCGGCTGGCACACTGAGACCGTGACGACGGGTGGTGACCACCGCGCGTCGTGAACCGAAGAAGGGATTCGCATGTCGCTCAACAAGTCCGAGCTCGTCTCGGCCATCGCCAGCAAGGCCGACCTGTCGAAGGCGGACGCCGAGAAGGCTCTCAACGCCTTCCAGGAGGTGCTCATCGAGTCGCTGGGCAACGGCGAGGCCGTCAAGGTCACGGGCCTCCTGTCCGTCGAGCGCGTCGAGCGTGCCGCCCGCACGGGCCGCAACCCCCGTACGGGCGAGGAGATCTCGATCCCGGCCGGTTACGGCGTGAAGATCAGCGCCGGCAGCCTGCTCAAGAAGGCCGTCGCCAAGTGACGTCCCGCTGACCGGCCGTCGCCGGCCCGGTCAGCAGCACGAAGGCCCGGACCCCCGTGAGGGGATCCGGGCCTTCGTGCGTCGCACCCCCTGCGCCGAGCACGGGGTTGACGTCGTTATCGGCGTGATGGCGCCACCGACCTCGTGCTCGACCGCGAGGAGGCTCGTGATCGGCGACCTGCGCTTCTCAGGCGTGCACGACGTTCGCGAGGATGCCGTGCTGCGTGAGGCGCGTGCCGATCGCCTGGTCGACCTCGCCGAACGCCTTGTTCGAGCGCGCGACGCCGACGGCGCCGGCCATCGCGCCGTGCCCGGTCGGGCGGTCGATGCGCGCGACGAGCTGGTCGCCGTGGACCATGAAGTCGACCGTGAAGACGAGGTGCTGGGCCTTGCCGGCGAACGCGCCGAGCCAGAACGTCTTCTGCTTGCTGCCGCGCTCGGCGGCCCACTGGCCCGTGGGGCGCGTGGTCACCGTGAAGCCCTGCTCCTGGAGCGCGGCGTGCAGGTGCTGCTTGGCGACCTCCGGGTCACCGGAGAGGAAGTAGTCGACCGTGGCCATGAGGGCTCCTCGTGCGTCGTGGTGGCGGGTGCGGCAGTCGCGCCGGGTCCGGCGGGTCGTGGCAGGGTGCGCGCGGCCCCGGGGATGCTACCGCCGGGCCGTACCGACAGCGCGACCGTCTTGAGAATCGTTCTCACGAACTGGTAGGCTGGTCGCTCGCCCACCGGAAGGACCCCTCATGGCCGTGCCCAAGCGCAAGCTCTCCCGCTCGAACACCCGTGCCCGTCGCTCGCAGTGGAAGGCGCAGGTGCCCGAGCTCGTGACCGTCGTCGTCGACGGCCGCGAGGTCACCCTGCCGCGCCGCCTCGTCGCGGGCGTGCGCCGCGGCCACGTCACGCTCCCCGAGTGAGCCGGAGGGGCGGCGTCGGGCCCCGGACGGCCCGGCCCGCGCGTTCGGTGCCCGACGGCGCGTGCCGCCGGGCGCCGTCGGGCCGCCGTGGCAGCATCCTCGGGTGAGCGCACCGACCCCTCCCGAGACGCCCGGGCACGGCGAGCGCCGCACGCGGTCCCGGCGGGTGCCCGACGTCCTCACGCGCGGCACCGCGCACGCCCACGGGCACGCGCACGCCCACGGCCCGGCGGCGCCCGCGACCCGTCGCGTGCGGCTCACGCTCGCCGCCCTCCTCGTGCCCGCCCTGCTCGTCACGCTCGCCGGGCTCGTCGCGCTGTGGCCCGCCGCGGCGGACGTGCCCGCGCGCATCCCCGTCGCCGCCGAGGGCAGCACGGTCCTGCGCGCGACCGTGACCGGGCCGGTCGACGAGGCGACGAGCGAGGTGCCCGCCCGGCTCGACGCGGGCTCCCGCGCGGGCGGCGAGGACGTGGGGGGCGACGCGATCACCGTCAACGCACCGCCCGAGTACGTCGCCTACGGGTTCGACGAGGGCGACCGCCTGCGCGTCCTGTACATCGCCGAGGCCGCGGGCGCGGGCGGGACGCCGTACGTCTTCATGGACTTCGAGCGCGGGCTGCCCATCGGCCTCCTCGCGGTCGCGTACGCCGTCGTGGTGCTCGCCGTCGCGCGGTGGCGCGGCCTCGCGGCGCTCGCCGGGCTCGCGGGCGCGTTCGTCGTCATCACGTCGTTCACGCTGCCCGCGCTCCTCACCGGGCAGAACGCGCTGGGCGTCGCGCTCGTGACGTCGTCGCTCGTCATGTTCGTCGTGCTGTACGTCGCCCACGGGTTCACCGCGCGGACGTCGACGGCGCTGCTCGGCACGCTCGTCGGCCTCGCGCTCACGGCCGTGCTGGGCTGGTGGGGGTCCGGGGCGGCCAACATCACGGGCCTCACGTCGGAGGAGTCCCTGTGGATCCCGCAGTACGCGCCCGAGCTCTCGATCCGGGGCGTCGTGCTGTGCGGGATCGTGCTCGCGGGCATGGGCGTGCTCAACGACGTGACGATCACGCAGGCGTCCGCGGTGTGGGAGCTGCGCGCCGTCGCGCCGCTCGCGACCCGGCGCGAGCTGTACGCGCGCGCGATGCGCATCGGTCGCGACCACATCGCCTCGACCGTCTACACGATCGCGTTCGCGTACGTCGGCGCCGCGCTCCCGCTCCTCATGGCGGTCTACCTCTCCGACCAGAACCTCGCGACCAGCCTCACGTCGGGCGAGATCGCGGAGGAGGTCGTGCGCACCCTCGTCGGCTCGATCGGGCTCGTCCTCGCGATCCCCATCACCACGGGCATCGCCGCGCTCACCGTGCCCGGCGCCGGGTCGGCGCGGTCGGTCCCCGTGGGTAGGGTCGAGGTCCCCGCGGCCTGACGGCGGGGCGCCCGCCCGCGCGGGCGGGACGACCGGGGCTTGCCGGCGCGACGACGAGAGGACCACGGTGACGGGGACGACGGGCGGATCGAGCGGCCGGGACGGCCGGGACGTGGCGGTGCTCGGGCCGGGCGGGGTCGGCGGGCTGGTCGGCGCGCTGCTCGTCCGGTCGGGCGCGCGGGTGACGTTCCTCGCGGGCGAGGCCACGGCGGCCACCCTCACGGAGCGCGGCATCCACGTGCGCAGCCGCCAGCTGGGCGACCTCCACGTCCCGGTGCGCGCGGCCACGCGCCTCGACGCCCCGGTCGACGTCGTCGTGGTGGCGGTCAAGCAGACCGCGCTCGACGACGCGCTCGACCGCGTGCCGCCCGAGGTGCTCGGCGACGGCGTGGTCGTCCCGATGCTCAACGGCCTCGACCACCTCGACGCGCTGCGCGCGCGGTACGGCACCGCGCGCGTGCTGCCCGCGACGGTCCGCGTCGAGTCCACGCGCGTCGCGCCGGGCGAGATCGAGCACACGAGCGCGTTCGTCGAGGTCGACGTCGCGCCGGGGGGCGTGGACCCGAAGCGGGTCGAGGCCGTGCGTGCGCTCCTCGACCGGGCGGGCATCCCCACCACCGTGCACGACGACGAGACGGCGCTGATGTGGGCGAAGCTCGGCTTCCTCGCACCGTTCGCGCTGCTCACGACGGCGCACCGCGCCCCGATCGGCGAGGTGCGGACCACGCACCGGGCCGAGCTCGAGGCGCTCGTCCGCGAGGTCGCCGCCGTCGCGGCGGCGAGCGGTGCGCCGTCGGACCCCGAGCGCACCCTGCGGTTCTACGACCGTTTCGGGCCCGACGCGAAGTCCTCGATGCTGCGCGACGCCGAGGCGGGCCGGCCGCTCGAGACAGACGCGGTCGGCGGCGCGATCGTGCGCGCCGCCGACCGTGCGGGGGTCGACGCGCCCCTGACGCGCGCGCTCGTCGAGCGGCTGCGGGGCTGAGCGCAGCCGCTGAAGCCGGTCCTCTTCACCGGACCGCCACGCGACCCCCTGTGGACACGTCCCCAGGCGCCTCACAGGTTCGCCAGGATGTCCGTCATGAGAGAACCGTGGGTCGACGTCGCGCTGACGCGGCTGCCCGAGACGCGTTCCTGCCCCGCGTGCGCCGCGCCGTTGCGGTCGTCGCGGTGCGACCGGTGCCTGCTCGACCTCGTCGGACCGCTCGCCTTCGAGGTGGCGGCGGCGTCGACCGACGCGGCCGACGCGCTCCGGCGGCGCCAGACCGCCCTCGACACTCTCCGGGCCGCCCAGCCCGAGGCGGCCGCGTGGGCCGCCCGTGCCGCCGTCGCGGCCCCGCCCGGCACGCTCCCCGGCACGCTGCGCGGTGGCCGGCCGGGCGCAGCAGCGGGCGGCGGCTGGGCAACCCCGGCCGGCCCGCCGCCGATGCGTCCGCTCGACGCGAGCGGGCGCGGCGCGGCGGGGCCTCGCTCGTCGACCCTGTCGCCCGTGGCCGGACCGGGCGGGCCGGCGCGTCCCGGAGCGGCCGGCCCGATCGCGCCGGTGCCGGTGCCGGTGCCGGGGCCTGCGGACGCGCGCGCCGGTGGCGTCGGTCCGGGTGCGGCCCCCGCGCGGTCCGTCGGCCTCCAGCCCGTCCTCGCCGGGGCGGGGGCCGGGCTGCTCGCCGTGGCCGCCGTCGTCTTCGTGTTCTTCACGTTCGCCGACGACCTGGCCCTGCGCGCCCTCGTCACCGGGGTGGTCACCGCGCTCACCGTCGGGGCCGCGGTGCTCCTGCGGTCGCGCGGCCTGCGGTCGTCCGCGGAGGCCGTCGCGGCGTTGGCCGTCGTGCTCGCCCTGGTCGACGTCGAGCTCGCGCTCAGCGCGTGGGCGCTCGACCCGGTGGGTGCCGCCGCGGCGCGCGCGACGCTGCTCACCGTCGTGCTCGTCGGTCTCGGCGTCGTGGGCGAGCGGGCACGCGTCCGGGCCTGGGTGACGGGTGCGGTCGTGCTCGGCCCTCTCGTGCCGCTGGTCGCTGCGCCCGCGGCGCAGGCGTCGTGGGGCTGGGCGGTCGCGCTCCTCGTGACGGCGTGCCTGACGGCGGTCGCGGGCCCGGTCGCCGCGGCGGCGGGCGCGCGCGTGGGCGGTCGCCTCGGCGCGGAGCGCAGGTTCCTGGGTGTCGTGCGCACGGGCGCCGTGCTCCTCGCGGTCCTCGTCGGGCTCACCGTCCCCGCGCCGCCGGGGCTGCCCACGGGCGCGGGTGCGGCGCTCGTCGCGCTCGGGGCGGCGCTCGTCGCGACGCTGCTCCGGGTCACGACGGCTGAGCGGCGCTGGTACGCGGTCGGCGGCGCCGCGGCGGTGCTCGCCGGCGCGCTGCTCGGCACGGGCGGCGGCGTCGGCTTCGTGGGCCTCGCGCCCGCGCTCGGCGCGCTCGCGTGGGTCGTCGTGCTGGTGCTCACCGGCCGCCGCGTGTCTGCGAGGGCGCTCCGGGTGCCCGTCCCCGCGGTGGGCCGCTCGGACGCGCTCCTCGGGGGCGCCGTCGTCGTGCTCGTCATGGCGGGTCCCGCCCTCGCGCTCGCCGGCCTGCGCGCCGCCGAGGTGCTCGTGACCCCGACCGCGGGGACGAGCGCCGCGCTCGACGACGCACCGCTGGGCGTCGGCATCCTGTCCGCCGGGCTGGCGGGCGAGGGCACGGCGCGCGGGACCGTCGGCGCCACGCTCCTCGACGGCACGCTCGTCGGGCTCCTCTCCGTGCTCGTCGTCCTGCTCGTCGCGGCCCGCCTCCCGCTGCGCACGCCGCGGACCGCGCCGCCCCTCCTCGGTGGGGCGCCGCGGCTCGGGACGGCACCGCTCGTCGTGACCGGGCGCGGGCTCGCCCCGTGGGCGGCGCTCGCGCTCGTCCTCACCCTCGTGCTCGACCCCCGGCTCGCGGGCGTCACGTCGCTCGTCCTGCTCGCGCTGCTCGCCGCGGCGCTGCTCGTCGCGACGGCGCGGCCGGCCACCGTCGCTGCGCCCGTCGGGACCGATCGCTCGGCGGCGGCCGCTGCGGGCGCCCCGTCGCCCGGGACCGTCGTGCGCGCCGTCCGGAGCGGGCTCGGACGCGCCCTGCGCCCCGTCGCGCGTCTCGTGCCGGGCCCGCGCACCGCCGTCCGCCACGGTCTGCTCCCCGGCGGCCGGTCCGAGCGGCGAGCCGCTCGTGCCGCCGCCGTCGTGGGTGCCGTGCTCGCGCTCGTCCTCCTCGTCGCCGGTTCCTGGGTCGCGCGCCCGACGGCGACCGTCGGGGCCGTCGTCGTCGGTCTGCTCCTGCTCGCGGCGCGCGCCGCCGCGCCGCGGTCCCTGCACGCGCCCCTCGTCGGCGTCGCGTACGGGTACGCGCTGCTCGTGCTCGGCGTGACGCTCGCCTGGAGCGGGGCCGGGACGGTCGTCGTCCTGTGCGGGGTGTCCGGCGTCGCCTCGCTCGCGGCGCTCGCGGTGACGCTCGCGCCACGCGTCGACCGGGGCTCGTGGTGGGCGGTCCTCGGCGTGACCGCCGTGCCGTTCGGGCTCGGGGTGCTCACCGTCGTGGACGAGCGCAGCACCTGGTCCGTCGCGGCGTGCCTCGCGATGCTCGCGCTCGAGGTCGTCCTGGTCGGCTCCCGACGTCCCGGTTCGGTGACGGCGCTGCGCGTCCTCGCCGCGGCCCTCGTGCTCCCGACGGCGGCCGTCGCCGTCGTGAGCGCGGGCGCGCTCGTGCTCCCGGGCAGCGGCTCGCCGGTCGTCCTGCCCGTCGTCGCCGTCCTGGTCGCGACGGCCCTCGCGGGGGCCCGGCCGCTCGCGGCACGGCTCGACCTCGGGGCCGGTCGCGTCGCCGTGGAGGCGAGCGCGGCGGTGACGGGGGCCATCGCCGTCGGGCTCGCGTACGGGCGCCCTGCCGCGGGGCCGACGGTCGCCGTGGCCGTGCTGCTCCTGCTCGGCGCCGGCGCGGGGCTCGCCGCGCGCGACCGCGACCGCCGGGGCGAGTGGTGGCTCGCCGCCGCGCTCGGCACCGCGGCGCTGTGGACGGCGCTCGCGGCCGCCGAGGTCGGGCTCGTCGAGGCGTACACCGCGCCGCCGGCGCTCGCCGCCGTCGTCACGGGCGCGCTCCTCGCCCGTCGTGCGCGGCGCTGGTGGGAGATCGCGAGCGCGGGTCTCGTGCTGCTCGTCGTGCCGTCGGTGCTCGTCCTGGGCGCTGCCCCGGGCGCGGGGGACGTCCGCGCGTCGCTCCTCGTCGTCGCCGGTGCGGTGGCGGTGGCCGGTGCGGTGCTGCTCCGGCAGGGGACGACGGCGGGTGGCGTCGCTCCGGCCGCGACGACCCGCAGCGCGTGGCGGCGTGCCGGTGCGCTCCGGCTCGCCGGCGCCGCGGTGCTCGCCGCGGTCGCCGGGACGGTGGAGTCGCTGCACGTCGCGCACGTCCCGGGCGGCGGTGCGCTGTTCGTCCTCGGGTTCGCGTGGGCGCTCGCGGCGGGTGGCGTGGCGCTCGGTGCCGGGCTCGTGGCGGCGCGCTCGGCCTCGGGACGAGGTGCCGCGGTCGCGCGGCGCTGGGCCGTCGCCCCCGCCCTGGGGCTCGTGGTGGTCGGCGCCGTCGCGAACGTGCGGCCCGTGTGGGGCGTCATCGCGGCGGTCTGGCTCGTCGAGGTCGCGCTCCTCGCGGTGCTCGTGGTGGCGGTGCGCCGCGCCGTGCACGGGCGGCTGGACCTCCCGCCCGCGTGGTTCCTGTGGCTGCTCGCCCTCGTCGCCGCGATCGGTGCGTGGTCGCCGCGCGAGCTGCGCGTCGAGGTCTTCTCCCTCCCGCTCGGCGCCGGGCTCCTCGTCGCGGGCTACCTCGCGCTCGTGGCGGGCACGGCGGGCACCGCGGGCTCGGCGGGCTCGGCGGGAACCGTGGGCTCGGCGGGCACGGCCGCGGGCGGACCGGGCGGTCTCCCGGCCGTGCCCCCGCGCACGGCCCGGCCCCTCGGCGGCTGGCCCGTCGGCGTCGTCGGGTCGTGGCGCGCGCTCGCACCCGGACTCCTCGCGCTCGTCGGGCCGTCGGTGCTCGCGACGTACACCGACGCGCGCACGTGGCGCGCGATGCTCGTCGTCGTGCTCGCGCTCGCGGCGGTCCTCGTCGGGACGCGCAAGCACCTCGCGGCGCCGTTCCTGCTGGGCGTCGCCGTGCTGCCGGTCGAGATCCTCGTGGTGTTCGTCTCGCAGCTCGGCACGCGCATCTCCGCCGGGCCGTGGATGCTCACGCTGGCCGCGGCGGGCGGCCTGCTGCTCATCATCGCGACGTACTACGAGCGGCGGATCGCCGCGTACGACGGCGCCGCCGCGTACGTCCGGGACCTGCGCTGACCATAATCCCTACCATGTGGCCCGTTTCTCCGCCGGGTGGCCCATAATGTTCGGGATCCGCCGCACGACGGCGGGCTCATCGGCAACGCAGGCGGGGGCGAGGCCGCGACGGCACACGGAGGTGTCCGGTCGTCGGGCCACGCCCCGGGGGCGCAGTCCCTGGAGAACGGCATCGTGATCAGGATCGGCATCGTGGAGGACGACCCCGCGAGCAGCGCGCTGCTCGTGGAGTACCTGCGACGCTACGAGCAGGAGCACGGCGAGCAGTTCGCCGTCGCGCTCTTCGCCGACGGCGAGCAGGTGGTCGCCGGGTACCGACCGGACTTCGACATCCTGCTGCTCGACGTCGAGATGCCGAACCTCGACGGCTTCAGCGCCGCCCGGCGCATCCGTCAGGTCGACGCGGACGTCGTCCTGATCTTCATCACCAACATGACCCAGCACGCGATCAAGGGGTACGAGGTCGACGCGCTGAGCTACATGCTCAAGCCGCTGCGGTACTTCGCGTTCTCCCAGGAGCTCAAGCGGTCCGTGGCCCGGCTCCGACGGCGGTCGGCCGACTACCTCCTGCTCGCGGTCGACGGCGGGCTGGCCCGCGTCGCGACCGACGACATCGTCTTCCTCGAGAGCGCGAAGCACCGCACCACGGTGCACACGGTGGACGGGAGGCACTCCGTCGTCGGGCCGCTCAAGGCGCTCGAGGCCCAGCTGGAGGGCCGGGACTTCTTCCGGAGCAACAGCGGCTACCTCGTGAACCTGCGGCACGTGCTCGCGGTCCAGGGCAGCAGCGTGCTCCTCGTCGGTGGCCACGACCTGCTCATCAGCCGGGCGCGGAAGAAGGCGTTCCTCGCGGCGCTCACCGACTACCTCGGGGCGCGACGGGCATGAGCGCCGCGACCGACCTCATGGCGACCCTGCCCGACATCCCGCGCGCCCTGACCGGCCTCGCGGAGTGGCTCGCGTGCCTGGTCTACGTGCTCCTGCGCCGACCCCGCCTGCCGCGGTCCCGGCTCGTGGCGCTCGCCGCCGCCGCCCTCGCCGCGCAGGTCGGGGTGCAGGCGCTCGCCGACCTGCTCCCGCGCCAGCTGTGGACCGTCGGGATGGCCGCCGCGGTCGCGTGCATGTACGGGTTCATCGTCGCGGCGGCGCGCGTCTCGGCGCGCGACGCGGGCTACTTCGCGGCGCGCGCGCTCGTGCTCGCCGAGCTCGTGGCGGCGCTGCACTGGCAGGTCCACTGCTTCTTCTTCCTGCCCGACGGCCGCCCCGGCACGGCCTGGCAGGCCGCGTTCTTCGTCCTCGTGTACGCGGTGGGGTACGGGGTCGCGTTCGTCGTCGAGTCCCGCCACTTCCGCCCGGACCAGGAGCTCGACGTCACCGTCGGCGAGCTGGCGTCGGCGGTCGCGATCGCGCTCGTCACGTTCTTCATGAGCAACATCAGCTTCCTCAACGCCAACACCCCGTTCAGCGGGCGCCTCGGGCTCGAGATCTTCTACATCCGCACGCTCGTCGACCTGTGCGGCTTCGTGGCCCTCTACGCCCAGCAAGGCCAACGGCTCCAGCACCAGGCGCGGTCCGAGGTGCGCGCCATCGACGAGATGCTGCGCCGGCAGCACGAGCAGTACCTGCAGTCGAAGCGGAACATGCAGATCGTCCACCGCAAGTACCACGACCTCAAGCACCAGATCGGGGTGATCCGCGCCGAGGCGGACCCGGGACGGCGCGCGTCCTACCTCGACCACCTCGAGGCCAGCATCTCCGGCCACGCCCGGCAGGCCGACACGGGCAACGGCGTGCTCGACGTCATCCTCACGACCAAGAGCCAGGAGTGCGCGGAGCGGGACATCGACCTCACGTGCGTGGTCGACGGCGCCCTGCTCGACTTCATGTCCGCGATGGACGTCGCCGCGGTCTTCGGCAACGCCCTGGACAACGCGATCGACGGCGTCATGGCCGTCCCCGACCCGGAGCGGCGCATCATCAAGGTCGCGGTCTACGCGCGCGACCGCTTCGTGCTGCTCACGGTCGAGAACTACTTCTCCGGCGAGCTCCGCACCGAGGGCGGGGACATCGTCACCCGGCGCGCCGACCGCACGCGGCACGGCTACGGGCTCAAGTCCATCCGGTACACCGCGGAGAAGTACGGCGGGTCGATGACCGTGAACACCGAGGACCGCTGGTTCCTCCTCCGCGTCCTGCTGCCCATGCCGGAGGACCGCCCGCCCACGGGCTCGCCCCGGCAGGCGGCGTCGGCCACGCACCCGGCGTAGACCTGCGCCCCGCGGCCACGGGCCCTGCCGGGCTGTCACGGGCCGTCGCACGGCCACGGGCCACCGCCCCGGAGGCCGACGGACGACCCGTCCGGGCGGGACCTGGGGCCTGTCCGCCGTGACCCCGCCGTGACCTCGGCGACCGTTCGTGGACGCAAAGCGACGGTTCGTGCACCCGGCCGCCCCGGCCGCCCCCGGCGTCCATAGCGTGACGGCGCGGCTCAGGGACCACGACGTCCCGGGCCTCGACGGGTTCGCAGAGCTCGCTGCGCCACGCACGCGCCTCCGGGTGGGTCGCCGGGGTCGGTGCGGAGCGGGTGGGCGCGGAGACGACAAGGGAAGGTCGATGAAGACAACGACAACGGCGGGACACCGCGACAACCGGGCGGGCCGCGTCAAGGGAGCGGCGGTGCTCGCGAGCCTCGCGCTCGTGGCCGCGGCGGGATGCACGGCGGGCACCACGGACGACGAGAGCGCGGCCGACGCGTTCACGACCCGGGAGGTCACGGACGGGACCACGTCCTTCGTGGTCGTCGACAACCCGGGCGACGGGCCCACCCTCTCCTACGGGAAGGACAGCGCCGTCGAGCTCCTCACCGAGGAGGTCGACGGCCAGGAGCTCGCGTTCAAGGACATGAACGCGAACGGGACGCTCGACACGTGGGAGGACTGGCGGGAGCCGGCGGAGGACCGCGCGGCGGCCCTCGCCGAGGAGCTCACGATCGAGCAGATCGCCGGGCTCATGCTCTTCAGCTCGCACGAGCGGTCGCAGGCCGACGGCCTCACGGACGCCCAGAAGGAGTACCTGACGGACTCCCACCTGCGCAACGTCCTGCACGCGGGCCCGAGCGACGTCGAGGCGACCGTCACGTGGGCCAACGAGATGCAGGCCTACGCCGAGTCGCTCGCGACCGCCGACGAGCCGTACGTCCCGGTGAACTTCGCCTCCGACCCGCGCTCGACCGCGGGCTCCGGCGGCTACAACGCCGAGGGCGCGGACATCTCGCGGTGGCCGTCGAACCTCGGCCTCGCCGCGACGTTCGACGTCGAGCACATGGACAACTTCGCCGAGATGTCCTCCGCGGAGTACCGCGCGCTGGGCATCACGACGGCCCTCAGCCCGCAGATCGACCTCGCGACCGAGCCGCGGTGGCTGCGCGTCGGCGGCACGTTCGGCGAGGACGTCGAGCAGAACACGGAGCTGGCCGCCGCCTACGTGGACGGCTACCAGAGCACGAGCGGCCAGGACGGCTGGGGCCCCGAGTCCGTCAACGCGATGATCAAGCACTGGGCGGGCGACGGCCCCGGCGAGGGTGGCCGCGAGGCCCACACCGACGCCGGCAAGTACGGCGTCTACCCGGGCGGCAACTTCGACGCGCACACCGAGGCGTTCCTCGGGTCGCTCGACTCCGCGGCCGTCATGTCGGCGTACTCGATCGCGCTCGACGGCGCGGGCGAGCCGCTGTTCGGCGAGCGCGTTGGCACGGCGTACGACGACACGCGCATGAACCTGCTCCGCGAGGAGAACGGCTACCAGGGCGTCGTGGTCACCGACTGGGGCGTCACGACCGGGATGAACGACGAGGGCGCGGTCATCGCGACCGGCTGGGGCGCCGAGGACCTCACCAAGGAGCAGCGCCACTACGAGATCCTCAAGACCGGGCACGACATGTTCGGCGGCAACAACGACGTCGCGCCGGTCCTCGCGGCCCACGAGATGTGGCAGGCCGACTTCGAGGCCGGCACCAACGACGTCGATGCCGACACGCGGTTCCGCGAGTCCGGCGCGCGCATCCTCACGATGTTCTTCAACCCGGGCCTGTACGAGAACGCGTACCTGGACCTCGACGAGTCCACGTCGATCCTGGCGAGCGACGACAAGGTCGACGCGGGCTACGCGGCGCAGCTCGACTCCGTGGTCCTGCTGAAGAACGACGGCGAGACCGTCACCGCCGCGGACGCCGAGGCGTGGAAGGACAAGACCGTCTACATCCCGCGCAGCGACAACACCGGCTTCGCGAGCTCGTTCGGTCCGGGCGAGTACACCGAGGGCGCCGGGATCGACCTCGAGGTGGCCGAGCAGTACTTCGGCACCGTGCTCACCGACGAGGCCGTCACGGACGCCGACGACAAGGTCACGAGCTACACCGCTCCCGACCTGTCGGACGTCGACCTCGTGCTCGTGGGCATGGACAGCCCGGACAACGGCGGCACGTTCTCGAACATCGGGCACGACCTCGAGAACGACACCTGGTACCCGCTGTCGCTGCAGTACCGCCCGTACACCGCGGACGGCCCGAACGTGCGGCAGACCTCGATCTCCGGCGACCTGCTCCCGGACGGCACGCGCCAGAACCGCTCCTACTTCGGGAGCACGTCGAAGATCGCGAACGAGTCGGACCTCGACGCGTTCGAGCGCGCCGTGGCGGCCGTCGAAGCGTCCGGCAAGGACATCCCGGTCGTCACCGTCCTCAAGGCGACCAACCCGATCGTGCCGGCCGAGTTCGAGGCCGCGTCCGACGCGATCGTCGTCGGCTTCGGCACGAGCGACCAGGCGCTCCTCGAGGTCGTGCTCGGCCTCCACGAGCCCCAGGGCCGCCTGCCCGTCCAGTTCCCGAAGGACATGGACACGGTCGAGGCGCAGCAGGAGGACGTCGCGAAGGACATGACGCCCTACACCGACGCCGCGGGCAACGCCTACGACTACGGCTTCGGGCTGAGCTACGGCGGGCCGATCACGGACTGACGGACCGCACGGGCGGGCGGTCGCACGAGCGGCCGCCCGCCCGGGGCGGACGGCGCCCGTCCGGCGCCGTCCGACCCCGACCACGCCGCGGGGTGGGCCCGCGGCACGAACGAACCAAGGAGCAGGAAGTGAAGCGGAACAAGGCGCTGACCACGGGGATCGGGCTGCTCGTCGCCGTCACGGGGGCCTTCGGGCTGACGGCGTGCGGGAACGGCGACGACTCCGCCGCCGGGCCGTCGTCGTCCGAGAGCCAGGCGACCGACGTCGACGTGGCGACCGACCTCGAGAACGCGCGCACGGCGGTCGCCGACGCGCTCGCGGAGGACGACAGCTGGGCGCAGATCATGCTCGCCAGCGACGTCAAGGAGCCGACGGTCAAGTACGGCCTCCTCGTGGTGCCGTTCGTCCCCTCCGACGCCGCCTCGCGCGTCCAGGGCACGGTCGACATCAAGGACGGGAAGTACACGATCGAGGCCGACTCCGCCGAGACCGGCGAGACGTGGCAGATCGACCAGGACGGCACCATCACCCCGGCCGGGGAGTAGCCGCACCGCTCCCCGCCGTCCGCCTCCCCGCCCGCCTCGCCGGGCGGACGGCGAGGCGGACGGCGGGGGCACCGGACGGCACGGGTCGAGCACGGACGACCGTCCGTGCCGCAGAAACGACCGATCGTGCAGCCGCGGCGGGCGGCGCCGTACCCCGCTCCTAGCCTGAGGAACGGGCCGCACTCGAGGAGGAATGCAGTGAACGCCAGGGCGAAGAACGCCGACGGTGCCAGGACACCGATGTCGAACAAGAAGTTCCTGTGGATCTGGGTCCCCGTGCTCGCGACGGTGACCGTGCTCGTCGTCGTCGCGAACGTCGCGCTCAACGTCGCGGGCGGCTGGGTCGCGTCCCAGCTCGGGTCCGGCACCTACACGTTCACCAACTCCGAGGAGTCCTCGGGCTGGGACACCGCGTACTACACGGCCGAGCACGACAGCCAGGAGTCCGTCGACGAGGCCGCGAAGACCCTCGTCGAGGAGATCGCGGCCGGCGGCATCGTCCTCGCGAAGAACGAGGCCGGCGCGCTGCCCCTCACGCCCGACGCCCGCGTGACCATGCTGGGCCGCGCGTCCGCGGACCCGGTGTTCGGCGGATCGGGCTCCGGCTCGGTCGACACGAACTCGGCCGTGACCGTCCGCGGGGGCCTCGAGAACGCGGGCCTCACGGTCAACGACGAGGTCTACGCCACGATCGAGGCGTTCGCGGCGGAGAACCCGCGCGGCCACATCGAGATGGACAACCCCGACGCGTCGAGCTACACCGTCGGCGAGCTGCCCGTCGGCGACTACGAGGCGCGGTCCGGGACCTTCGCCGAGTTCGGCGACGCCGCGATCGTCACGATCGGCCGCCCCGGCGGCGAGGGCGGCGACCTCACGCGCGACATGACCGGCTGGGACGACCACGCCGAGCCGGGTCAGCACCAGCTCGAGCTGAACAAGGACGAGAAGGACCTGATCGCGCTCGCGAAGGCGAGCTTCGAGACGGTCGTCGTGGTCGTCAACGCGTCCACGACCCTGGAGCTCGGCGAGCTGCAGGCCGACCCGGAGGTCGACGCGATCCTCCTCGCGGGCTCGCCCGGCGCCACCGGCTTCAACGCCCTGGGGTCGGTCCTCACGGGCGAGGTCAACCCGTCCGGCCGCACGGTCGACGTGTGGGCCGCCGACTTCACGGCCGACCCGACGTTCGCCAACTTCGGGAGCTTCTTTTACTCGAACGTCGAGGCGTCCTACCCCGTCTCGGCGGTCGAGAAGGCGACCTCCAACGCGACCGTCACGAGCAACGCGCCGTTCGTGAACTACAGCGAGGGCATCTACGTCGGGTACCGCTACTACGAGACCGCGGCAGCCGAGGGCTTCATCGACTACGACGACGCGGTGGTCTACCCGTTCGGCTACGGCCTCAGCTACACCGACTTCGCGTGGGCGGTCACGGGCACCGAGGCGGGCGACGTCGACGGGACCGTCGCGGTCACGGTCGAGGTGACGAACACGGGCACGGTCGCCGGACGCGACGTCGTCGAGCTCTACTACTCCGCGCCGTACACGCCCGGCGGGATCGAGAAGTCCGAGGTCGTCCTCGGCGACTTCGCCAAGACCGGGACGATCGCGCCGGGCGCGAGCGAGACGGTGACCCTCGAGCTCGCCGTCGAGGACATGGCGTCCTACGACCACCTGGGCGCGAAGGCGTACGTCCTGGAGGCGGGCGACTACACGCTCAGCCTGCGCACCGACTCCCACACCGTCGCGGCGGGCACCGAGCCGATCACCTACCCGGTCGCGTCCGACGTCGTGTACACGGGCGAGGAGCACCGCGCGTCGGACCTCGCCGAGGTGACGAACCGGTTCGACGACGTCTCCGCGCGTTTCAGCGCCGACGGCGCGGACGGCACGGTCGTCCCGATGTCCCGCGCCGACTTCGCGGGCACGTTCCCGCAGGCCCCGACGGCCGAGCAGTCGGTCGCGGACGAGGCCACCCAGGAGGGCTTCGCCGCCTGGGACCACGAGGCCGAGGCCGCCGCGTTCGACGGCGAGATGCCGGCGACGGGCGAGCGCTCCGACCTGACGCTCGTCGACCTGCGCGGCCTGCCCAAGGACGACCCGCGGTGGGAGGAGCTGCTCGACTCCCTGACGGTCGGCGACATGACGGACATGCTCCTCAACGGCGCGTACCAGACGGCCGCGATCGCCTCGATCGCCAAGCCGCAGACGGTCGAGCCGGACGGTCCGGCGGGCTTCTCGTCCTTCATCAACTCGTCGATCAACGGCGTCGCCTACCCGTCCGAGGTGCTCATCGCGCAGACGTGGGACGTCGACCTCGGCACCGCGATGGGCACGATGATCGGCGAGGAGGCCCTGCAGAAGGGGCTCAACGGCTGGTACGCGCCCGCGGTGAACCTGCACCGCTCGCCGTTCGGCGGCCGCAACTTCGAGTACTACTCGGAGGACCCGCTCCTCTCGGGCCGGATGGCCGCAGCCGTGTCGAACGGCGCGGCGAGCAAGGGCGTCTACACGATGCTCAAGCACTTCGCGCTCAACGAGCAGGAGACGAACCGCGTCGACAACGGCCCCGCGACCTGGGCGACCGAGCAGACGATCCGCGAGATCTACCTCAAGCCGTTCGAGCTCGCGATCAAGGACGTCTCCCTGGACGTCCGGTACATCGCGGACGACGAGGGCACGATCGAGGAGACGACGGTCGGCGCGCTCGGCATCATGAGCTCGTTCAACCGCATCGGCGCGACGTGGACGGGCGGCTCGAAGCCGCTCATGACGGACGTGCTGCGCGGGGAGTGGGGCTTCGAGGGTTTCGCCATCACGGACTTCAACCTGTACCCGTACATGAACCCCAACGAGGGCCTCGACGGCGGTACGGACCTGACGCTCACCTTCCAGCCGTCGAAGTCGTTCGGCGACACGACGTCCGCGAAGGCGGTCACGGACATCCGCAACGCGACCCACAACATCCTGTTCACGGTGGCCAACTCGAACGCCATGAACGGGCTCGCCCCCGGCGCGACGGTCACCTACACGCCGCCCACCTGGGTCTACGTCCAGATCGGCGTGTCGGTCCTCCTCGGGCTGCTCGTCCTGGTCGGCGCCTTCCTCGTGGTCCGGCGCGTCCGCCGGCACCGGTCGGCGGCCGAGGAGGTCGCCGCACCCGCCTCCGAGCCGGCGGTCCCCGCCGCCCGGTAGCCGGTGACCACGGGTCTCCCGGGCGGGCGACCGCCCGGGAGACCCGGCACCCGGCGCCGTCGGGCCGGTGGCGCCCACCACCGCCGGCCCGACGCCGGGGCCCGGACCGCCGTCCGGCACCGGGCCCCCACCGCACGTCGCGAGCAGCCGCCGTCCGCGGCGCACCGCCGACGGCCGGCCCCGGCATGCCCGGGACCGCTCGGACGCACCCCGCACGACCCCACGACCACGCAAGGAGAGCACCGTGCAGCTCCACGGCGAGACCACCGCCGCGGCCGGCGAGACGGCCGCGGCCCCGGGCACGACGCCCGCGACGACCGGCGTCGTCCCGACCGCGAGCCTGACGCTCCTGGAGAAGGCGGCCCTGCTCACGGGGAAGACCGTGTGGGAGACGCACGACCTCCCGCGGCTCGGCGTCCGCTCCCTCTGGCTGGCCGACGGCCCGCACGGCGTGCGCAAGCAGCTCGGCGCGGCCGACCACCTCGGCATCGCGGCCTCGCAGGAGGCCACGTGCTTCCCGACGGCGGCCGCCGTGGCGAACACGTGGGACGTCGAGCTGGCGGAGCGCGTGGGCACCGCCCTCGGCGCGGAGGCCGCGGCGCAGGACGTGGACGTGCTGCTCGGGCCGGGCCTCAACATCAAGCGGTCGCCGCTCGGCGGGCGCAACTTCGAGTACTTCTCCGAGGACCCGCTGCTCGCGGGCCGGATGGCCGCCGGCTACGTGCGCGGGATCCAGTCCCGCGGCGTCGCCGCGTGCCCCAAGCACTTCGCGGTGAACTCCCAGGAGCTGCGCCGCATGGTCTCGGACTCGGTGGTCGACGAGCGCACGCTCCGCGAGGTCTACCTCACGGCGTTCGGGATCGTCGTCGCGGAGGCGAGCCCGCGGACGATCATGTCGTCGTACAACCTCGTCAACGGCGTCTACGCCCACGAGGACCCCTTCCTCCTCACCCAGGTCCTGCGCCGGGAGTGGGGGTTCGACGGCGCCGTCGTCTCCGACTGGGGCGGCTCGAACGACGTCGTCGCCGCGGCGGCGGCCGGTGGCACCCTCGAGATGCCGGCGGCGGGCCTGAGCTCGGCGCGCCGGCTCGTCGACGCGGTGCGGTCGGGCCGCCTCGACGCGGCCGACCTCGACGCGCGCGCCGAGGAGGTGCTGCGGCTCGTCGCCGCGGCCCGCGAGCCGGGCACCGCCCCGGCCGTGGACGCCGACGCCCACCACGCGCTGGCCCGCGAGGTCGCGGCGCGCTCGGCGGTGCTGCTCAAGAACGAGGACGCGATCCTGCCGCTCGCCGCGGGGACCCGGGTCGCGGTCGTCGGCGACTTCGCGCGCACCCCGCGCTACCAGGGCTCCGGTTCCTCCGCGGTGAACCCGACCCGCCTCGACAGCGTGCTCGACGTGATCGAGGGCTCGGGGCTCGAGCTGACGACGTTCGCCCCCGGTTTCCGGCGCGACGGCACGCCCGACGCCGCCCTGCGGGAGGAGGCGGTCGCGGCCGCGCAGGGCGCGGACGCGGTGCTGCTCTTCCTCGGTCTCGACGAGATCGCCGAGTCCGAGGGTCTGGACCGCACGACGCTCGCGCTGCACCCGGCGCAGGTCGAGGTCCTCGAGGCCGTGGCCGCGGTCAACCCCGCGACCGTCGTGGTCCTCGCGGGCGGGGGCGCGATCTCCACCCCGTGGCTCGGCGCGGCCCGCGCGCTCGTGCACGGGTACCTCGGGGGGCAGGCCGGGGCCGGAGGCGTCCTCGACGTGCTCACCGGCGCCGTCAACCCGTCGGGACGGCTCGCCGAGACGCTGCCCGTGCGGCTCGCGGACACCCCGACCGCCGCGTCGTTCCCCGCGACCGGGCGCACCGCCGTCTACCGCGAGGGCCTGTACGTCGGCTACCGGTACTACACGAGCGCGGACGTCCCGGTCGCGTTCCCCTTCGGCTTCGGGCTGTCGTACACGACGTTCGCGCACTCCGACCTCGTGGTCGACGCGGACGCGGGAGCCGTCGACGTGACGGTCACGGTCACCAACACCGGGCCGGTCGCGGGGGCGGACGTCGTGCAGGTCTACGTGCGTCGGGAGACGCCGGGCGTGCACCGCCCGGACCGCACGCTCGCGGGGTTCGCGCGCGTCGAGCTCGACCCGGGCGAGTCGCGCACGGTCACCGTCCCCCTCGGGGACGCGGCGTTCCGGCACTGGGACGTGGCGACCGGCGCGTGGCAGGTCGAGGAGGGCGCCTGGTCGGTGCTCGTCGGCCCCCACGTCGACGACCTCCCGCTGCGCGCGACGGTCGAGCTCGACGGCACGGTGCCTCCGCGCACCGAGGACGACCTGCCCGAGCCGTACCGCACCGGACGCGTCCACGACGTGTCGGACGCGCAGTTCGCGGCGCTCCTCGGCCGACCGGTCCCGACCGCGGCGTGGTCCGGGGGGCTCGGCGTGAACGACCCGCTCTCGCGCCTCGCCGAGGCGCGCTCGCCCCTGGCCCGGCTCGCGTTCCGCGTCCTGTCCTGGCGGCGCGACGCGGCGGACCGCAAGGGCGCGCCGGACCTCAACGTCCTGTTCCTGCTCAACATGCCGTTCCGGGCCATCGGGAAGATGACCGGCGGCATGGTCGACGACGCGATGGTCGACGGCATCGTCCGCATCGTCAACGGCCACCTCTTCCGCGGCACCGGCGCCGTCGTGCGCGGGTTCGTCCGCAACCGCCGCGCCGACCGCCGTACCGCCCGCGCGCTCCGCGGCGACTCCTGACCCGCTCGAAAGGGAAGACCCATGCTCACCCGCCTCCGCGACGCCTGGCGCCGGTTCTCCGAGAAGCGACCGGGGACCGCGCAGTTCGTCGTGTTCTTCGTGCTGAGCAACGGCATCACCGTGCTGCAGCTCGCGCTCATGCCCCTCATCAAGTGGGTCTTCGGCATGACCGCCCTGGTGGACGTGGCGTTCCAGGTCTGGCCGGTCGGGGCCAACCCGGACGGGTCGGCCTACTACGTCTTCGACTACGCCGCCGGTCCGCTCCCGGGCGGCGGCGGGGGGCTGGCATACTTCCTCGCCGTGCAGATCACCTTGCTGGTGGCGCAGGTGATCAACTTCTTCGCTCAGCGCACCATCACGTTCAAGTCCAACTCGTCGGTCGCGAAGGCCGCGCTCTGGTACACCATCGCGTACGTCGTCATCTCGATCGCGGCCGCCGCTGCGCAGGGCCTGTACAAGACGCCGATCTACGAGCTGTTCATCGACACGTGGGGCCTGGGAGGCGCCGGCGAGACCCTGGCGGACTTCACGACGATGATCATCAACGCCGCGATCTCGTTCTGGGTGTTCTTCCCGATCTTCAAGGTCATCTTCAAGCAGGTGCCCGAGACGCCGGCCACGCCGGAGGCGGAGCACGCCGGAGAGGTGCGTGCGTCGTGACCCCGCTCCTGACCGTCGTGGTCCCGGCGTACGACGCCGAGCCGTACCTGGCGCGCGCGCTCGACTCGCTCGTCGGGTTCGGTCCCGAGGTGGAGGTGCTCGTCGTCGACGACGGCTCCACCGACGGGACGGCGGCGCTCGCCCAGGGCTACGCGGACCGGTACCCGGGCGAGGTGCACGTGCTGCGCAAGGCCAACGGCGGGCACGGGTCGGCGATCAACACCGGCCTCGACCACGCGCGAGGGGAGTACCTCAAGGTCGTGGACGCCGACGACTGGGTGGACCGTGCCGCGCTCGCCCAGGTGCTCGCGACGTTGCGCGGGTTCGTGCGCCGGTTCGTGGACGCCGGGACCCCCGGCGGGGAGCCCGTCGACCTGTTGGTGAGCAACTTCGTGTACGAGAAGGTCGGCAAGCGCGTGAAGACGGCCGTCCGGTACCGCGGCGCGCTGCCGCGCGGACGCGTGCTCACGTGGTCGCAGACGAGACGCTTCGCCAAGCGCCAGTACATGATGATGCACGCCCTGATGTACCGGACCCAGGTGCTGCGCGACGCCGGCCTGCGGCTCCCCGAGCACACGTTCTACGTGGACAACCTGTACGCGCTGGTGCCGCTCGCGCACGTGCGCACGCTGTACTACCTCGACGTCGACCTCTACCGGTACTTCATCGGCCGCGAGGACCAGTCGGTGCACGAGGCGGTCATGCTCAAGCGCCTCGACCAGCAGCTCCGCGTCAACTGGCTCATGCTCGAGCACGTCTCCCGGACCCCGGTGGCCGACCGGCGCCTGCGCCGCTACCTCCTGCACTACGTGGAGATCATCTGCGCGGTGTCGTCCATCCTGCTCGTGCGCGCGGGGACGCCCGCGTGCCTCGTGGAGAAGGAGCGGCTCTGGTCACGCCTGCGCGCCCAGGACCCCCAGCTCTACCACCAGGTGCGCTGGTCGGGACTCGGGCAGATCGCCAACCTTCCCGGTCCGGCGGGACGGCGCGTGTCGGTCCTGGCCTACCGGGTCGCGCAGCGTGCGATCGGCTTCAGCTGACAGCCCTCGTCCCCGTCCCCGTCACCGCGGGCCGCGACGCTGCTTCTCGATGAGCGGCCGCAGCCGGTAGGGGATGAGCTCGCCCATGGAGAGCGACGTCTCCGTGCGCTCGACGCCGTCGATGGCGAGGATCGCGGCGTCGATGCGGAACAGGTGGTCCGTGTCGCGGCACGCGACGGTGACGCGCAGGTCCGCGGTGCCGCTGCGCCCGAACGCCTGCACGACCTCGGGGATGCGCGCGAGGTCGTCGACGATGCGCGCGAGCTCCTTCTGCCGGAGCTGCACCTCGACGAACGCGGTGAGGGGGTGCCCCAGCACGTGCGGGTCGATGCGCCGGTCGAGGTCGAGGAACGCGCCCTCGGCCTCGAGGCGGGCGAGCCGCGCCGCGACCGTGTTGCGGGAGAGCCGCAGCCGGTCGGCGAGCGCGACGATCGTGGCCCGCGGGTCGTCGGCGAGCGCGAGCAGGAGGTCGAGGTCGACAGCGTCGGCGCTGTGCATGGTGCTCACCCTAACCGAGTGACGGCGGTCACAGTGCACGGTGCGTCAGGCGTCGGTGGAGCCATGTGCGTGACGCGGGTTACGTTCCCCCTACCTCGGTCCTCGACGGAGAGGACCGGCTCCCCGAGGTGAGGTGGCGACGATGCCCAGCGAACCTGCGGTGCGGACCGGACCGACGGCGGCGACCCCGCCGAAGGCGTACGACGGTCACCGGGCGGCAACCCCGCGCGACGCACGAGCAGACCGGAAGAACGTGGTGCGCGACGTGCGCAAGGACGCGCCGCGGCAGGACCCGCCCGACCCGGGCGCCGGGCCGACGCCGACCCTGCGCGTGCTCGACGAGAGCGGCACCCGCCACCGCGACCCGGACCTGGACCGGTGGCTCGCGGACCTCGACCCGACGGCGCCCGACGACGCCGCGCGCGCGTCGGCCCGGTCGGCGCTGCTGCGGCTCCACGAGGACATGGTCGTGGCGCGTCGCATCGACGCTGAGGCCACGGCGCTCCAGCGGCAGGGCGAGCTCGCGCTCTGGCCGCCGCTCCTCGGGCAGGAGGCGGCGCAGGTCGGCTCGGCGCGCGCGCTGCGCGACGACGACTTCGTCTTCTCCTCCTACCGCGAGCACGCCGTCGCGCGGGTGCGCGGCGCCGCGCTCGTCGACCTCGTGCGCGTGTGGCGCGGCGTCGCCGTCTCCGGCTGGGACCCGTACGCGATCGGCATGGCGTCGCCGCAGGTCATCATCGGCGCCCAGGCGCTGCACGCGACGGGGTGGGCGATGGGCGTGCAGAACGACGTCGACGCGGGCCGCGTCGACGCCGGCGCCGGGCTGCCGGTCGGGGTGTCGTACTTCGGCGACGGCGCGATGAGCCAGGGCGACGTCAACGAGGCGTTCGTCTTCGCGTCCACGTACCGCTCGCCGGTCGTGTTCTTCTGCCAGAACAACCAGTGGGCCATCTCCGAGCCGGTCGCGCTCCAGTCGCGCGTCCCGCTCGCGGAGCGCGCCCGCGGGTTCGGCCTGCCGGGCGTGCGCGTCGACGGCAACGACGTCCTCGCGGTGCTCGCCGTGACGCGCGCGGCCCTCGACCGCGCCCGGAACGACGGCGGCCCCACCTTGATCGAGGCCGTCACCTACCGCATAGGCCCGCACACCACGGCCGA
The DNA here is from genome assembly GCF_040546915.1 of Cellulosimicrobium sp. 4261. Taxonomy (NCBI): domain Bacteria; kingdom Bacillati; phylum Actinomycetota; class Actinomycetes; order Micrococcales; family Promicromonosporaceae; genus Cellulosimicrobium; species Cellulosimicrobium sp. 4261. The sequence continues at coordinate 13,636 of NZ_JBEPOQ010000007.1, read as the reverse complement.
CGACCCGAAGCGGTACCGCGACGCGGCCGAGGTGGAGGAGTGGACGCGCCGCGACCCGATCGCGCGCTTCGAGGCGTACCTGCGCGCCGTCGGGGTGCTCGACGACGCGGGCGCGGCGCACGTGCAGGAGGTCGCCGACGCGGCGGCCGCCGAGCTGCGCGCCGGGTGCGTCGCGCTCACCGACCCGCCGCCGCTCTCGCTCTTCGACCACGTCTACGCGGAGCCGCACCACGCGCTGGACCGCGAGCGCGCGGAGTACGCGCACTACCTCGCCGGCTTCGACGGGGAGGAGGCGCGATGACGACCCTCACGCTCGCGAAGGCGCTCGGCGCCGGGCTGCACCGCGCGATGACGGACGACGACCGCGTGGTCGTCATGGGCGAGGACGTCGGCCGCCTGGGCGGCGTCTACCGCGTGACGGACGGGCTCCAGGCGGAGTTCGGACCGCGGCGCGTGCTCGACACCCCGCTCGCGGAGTCGGGGATCATCGGGACGGCCGTCGGGCTCGCGTACCGCGGCTACCGGCCGGTGTGCGAGATCCAGTTCGACGGCTTCGTGTTCGTCGCGTTCGACCAGATCCTGTCCCAGCTCGCGAAGATGCACGCCCGCACCGGCGGGAAGGTGCGCCTGCCGATCACGATCCGCATCCCCGTGGGCGGCGGCATCGGCGCGGCCGAGCACCACTCGGAGTCGCCCGAGGCGCTGTTCGCGCACACGGCCGGGCTGCGGGTCGTGTCGGTCGCGAACCCCCAGGACGCGTACACCGTGCTCCGCCAGGCCGTCGCGTGCGACGACCCGGTGATCTTCTTCGAGCCCAAGCGGCGCTACCACCTCAAGGGCGAGGTCGACCTCGACCCCGTCGACCCGCCGGCCATCGACCGGGCCCGCGTCGTGCGCGAGGGCCACGACGTCACGCTCGTCACGTGGGGCGGCCTCGTCGGGACCGCGCTCGACGCCGCCGTCGCCGCGTCGGACGACGGCGTGTCCGTCGAGGTGATCGACCTGCGCTCGCTGTCGCCGATCGACCACGACACCGTCGCGGCGTCGGTCCGCAAGACGGGGCGGGTCGTCGTCACGCACGAGGCGCCCCGCCAGGCGGGGCTCGGCGCGGAGATCGCCGCGACCGTGACGGACCGCTGCTTCGAGCACCTCGAGGCCCCGCCCGTGCGGGTCACGGGCCACGGCATCCCGTACCCGCCCGCGAAGCTCGAGGGCCACTACCTCCCGGACCTCGACCGCATCCTCGACGGCGTCGACCGCGTCCTGGGGCGGGTGGAACCGTTCGTGCCGGCGTCCGGGCGTCCCGTCGCGGAGGTGACCCGATGACGGCGCTGCGCGAGTTCCGCCTCCCCGACCTGGGCGAGGGCCTCACCGAGTCCGACATCGTCAGCTGGCACGTCCACGCGGGCGACCACGTCGAGCTCAACCAGGTCATCGCCGAGGTCGAGACCGCGAAGGCCCTCGTCGACCTCCCGTCCCCGTACGCGGGCGTCGTCGCGTCCCTCCACGCCGAGGAGGGCCAGACGGTGAGCGTCGGCGAGCCGCTCGTCACCTTCGAGGTCGACGACGGCGCGGCCACCGCGTCCGGCGGCGGTCCGGAGGGCTCGTCCGCCGGGGTCCCGGCCCGGGTGCCCGACGCCGTCCCCGCCCTGGTCGGGGCGGTCGCCGGGTCGGGGGTCGCCCCGGCCGCCACTGCGGCCGAGCCCACCGACGAGCCCGAGCCGAACCTCGTCGGCTACGGGGCACGCCCCGACCGGGTCGGGCGGCCCGCGCGTCGACCCCGGCGGGCGGTGACTGAAACCCAGGTTTCACCGCCCGACCTCGCCGAGGCGCCCCGCCGCACCACCGTGACCGGCGAGCGGCCCCGGTCGACGCCGCCGGTGCGCGCGCTCGCGAAGAAGCTCGGCGTGCGGATCGACCGGGTCGAGGGGTCCGGCCGCGACGGGCTCATCACGCGCGAGGACGTCCTCGCGGCGGTGAGCTGCCACCGCGACGTCGCGCGCCGACCGCGCGACGAGCACAGCGCGAGCGTCCACCCCGCGCCGGCCGCCGGCCCGGGGGCACCGAGCGGCGAGAAGCGAGAACCGGCCCTTCCGGACCGCGTCCCCGGGGCCACTTCTCCCCTCTCGGCGCCGGGTGCCGCGGCGGGCGTGGCCGCCGACCGCGCGGCCGGCCTCGACCCGGAGGTCGTGCCCGTGCGGGGCGTGCGCAAGCACACCGCGGCGGCGATGGTGGCGAGCGCGTTCACGGCGCCCCACGCGACGGTGTTCCTCACCGTGGACGTGACGCGGAGCGTCGAGCTCCTGGAGCGGCTGCGCACCCACCGCCTCGCGCGCGGCGCGCGGATCACCGTGCTGGCGCTCGCGGCCCGCGCGCTGTGCCTCGTGCTGCCGCGCCACCCCGCGCTCAACAGCGCGTGGCGCGACCTCCCCGACGGCTCGGCGGAGATCGTGCGGCACCGGCGGGTGCACCTGGGGATCGCGGTCGCGACCGACCGGGGGCTCGTCGTCCCGCACGTGCCCGACGCGCAGGCGCTCGACCTGCCCGACCTCGCCGCCGCGCTGACCGACCTCACGACCACCGCGCGCGACGGTCGCACGACGCCCGAGCGCCTGACCGGCGGGACGATCTCGATCACCAACGTCGGGGTGTTCGGCGTCGACGCGGGCACCCCGATCCTCGTCCCCGGCGAGGCGGCGATCCTCGGCCTGGGGGCGGTGCGGCGTCGGCCCTGGGAGCACGACGGCGAGGTCGCTCTGCGCGACGTCGTCACGCTCAGCCTGTCGTTCGACCACCGCGTGGTCGACGGCGAGCAGGGCGCGCGCTTCCTCGCCGACCTGGGCGCGCTGCTCGAGGACCCGGCGCTCGCGCTCCTCGCCGGGAGCCGGCAGGAGGTGGTCGCGTGACCGTCCTGACGAGCGCCGTCGAGCCCGGGTCGGACGCGGCCCGGGCGAACGACGCCGCGCAGCGCGGGCTCGCGGACGAGCTGCGCGAGCGCACGGCGGAGGTCGCGCGCGGCGGCCCGGCGTCGGCGCGCGACCGGCACGTGGCGCGCGGCAAGCTGCTCCCGCGCGACCGCGTCGACCGGCTGCTCGACGAGGGCAGCCCGTTCCTGGAGATCGCGCCGCTCGCCGGGTACGGCGTGGACGACGGCGCGTGGCCGGCCGCGGGCGCCGTCGCCGGGGTCGGGGTGGTGAGCGGGCGGCAGGTCATGGTCGTGTGCAACGACGCGACCGTGAAGGGCGGCACGTACCACCCGCTCACGGTGAAGAAGCACCTGCGGGCGCAGGAGATCGCGCTGGAGAACCGGCTGCCGTGCGTCTACCTCGTCGACTCGGGCGGCGCGTTCCTGCCCCGGCAGGCCGAGGTGTTCCCGGACCGCGACCACTTCGGCCGGATCTTCTACCACCAGGCGCGCCTCTCGGCGGCGGGGATCCCGCAGATCTCCGCCGTCCTCGGATCGTGCACGGCGGGCGGCGCCTACGTGCCCGCGATGAGCGACGAGACGGTCATCGTGCGCGGGCAGGGCACGATCTTCCTCGGCGGGCCGCCCCTCGTGAAGGCGGCGATCGGCGAGGTCGTCACGGCCGAGGAGCTCGGCGGCGGCGAGCTGCACGCGCGCCGCAGCGGCGTCGTCGACCACCTCGCCGACGACGACGAGGACGCGCTCGACACCGTGCGGCGCATCGTCGCGACGCTCCCGCCCGACCCGGAGCCCGCGTGGGACGTCGCGACCAGCGAGCCTCCCCGCGTGGCGGGGGCCGCCGTACAGGACCCGGGGGAGGATCTGTACGCCGCCGTCCCGGTCGACGTCCAGGCCCCCTACGACCCGCGCGAGATCGTCGCCCGGCTCGTCGACGGGAGCCGGTTCGACGAGTTCAAGCGCGAGTACGGCGACACGCTCGTCACGGGCTTCGCGCGCATCCACGGGCACCCGGTGGGGGTCCTCGCGAACCAGGGCGTGCTCTTCGGGGCGTCGGCGCTCAAGGGGGCGCACTTCGTCGAGCTGTGCGACCAGCGCGGCATCCCGCTGCTGTTCCTGCAGAACATCTCCGGCTTCATGGTCGGCACCGACGCCGAGGCGGGCGGGATCGCGAAGGACGGCGCCAAGATGGTCACGGCCGTCGCGACGACGCGCGTCCCGAAGCTCACCGTGATCGTCGGCGGGTCGTTCGGGGCGGGCAACTACTCGATGTGCGGGCGCGCGTACTCGCCGCGCTTCCTGTGGTCGTGGCCCGCGAGCCGCATCTCCGTGATGGGCGGCCCGCAGGCCGCGTCCGTGCTCTCGACGGTCAAGCGCGACCAGCTCGCGGCGCGCGGCGAGGCGTGGGACCCCGACGAGGAGGCCGCGTTCTCCGCCGGCATCCGCGCCGACTACGACGAGCACGGCAGCCCCTACTACGCGACCGCGCGGCTGTGGGACGACGGCGTGATCGACCCCGCCGACACGCGCCGCGTGCTCGGCCTCGCCCTCGGCGTGTGCGCGCGCACGCCCCTCGCCGAGACCTGGACCGGTGACCGGTTCGGCCTCTTCCGGATGTGAGCCGATGACCTCCCGCACCCTCCACGACGCGACCGCCCGCCCGACCGGCGGTCCCGGGTTCCGCACGGTCCTCGTCGCGAACCGCGGCGAGATCGCGTGCCGCGTCATCGGCACGCTGCGCCACCTCGGCGTGCGGTCCGTCGCCGTCTTCTCCGACGCCGACGCCGACGCTCGCCACGTGCGCGAGGCCGACGTCGCGGTCCGGCTCGGGCCCGCGCCGGCTGCGCAGAGCTATCTCGACGTCGACGCCGTCGTCGCCGCGGCCGTCGCGACCGGGGCCGAGGCGGTCCACCCCGGCTACGGCTTCCTCTCGGAGAACCCCGCGCTCGCCCGGGCGTGCGCGCGCGCCGGGATCGCGTTCGTCGGGCCGGGCGTCGACGCGCTCGAGGCGATGGCCGACAAGCTCGCCGCGAAGAGCATCGTCGGCGCGCGGGGCGTGCCTGTCGTGCCCGGGGCCGGCGAGCCCGGGATGTCCGACGACGACCTCCTCGCCGCCGCGGGCGCCGTCGGGTTCCCGCTGCTCGTCAAGCCGTCCGCCGGGGGCGGGGGGAAGGGCATGGTCGTCGTGCGCGCGGAGGCCGACCTGCCGGGCGCGCTCGCGTCGGCGCGGCGGGTCGCCGCGTCGTCGTTCGGCGACGACACGCTCCTGCTCGAACGGCTCGTCGAGGCGCCGCGCCACATCGAGGTGCAGGTGCTCGCCGACACGCACGGGACCGTGGTCCACCTCGGCGAGCGCGAGTGCTCGCTCCAGCGCCGCCACCAGAAGGTCGTCGAGGAGGCGCCGTCGCCGCTCCTCACCACCGCGCAGCGTGCCCGCATGGGCGAGGCCGCGTGCGAGGTCGCGCGGTCCGTCGGGTACGTGGGCGCCGGGACGGTCGAGTTCCTCGTCCCCGCCGCGAGTCCGGACGAGTTCTTCTTCATCGAGATGAACACGCGCCTCCAGGTCGAGCACCCCGTGACCGAGATGGTCACCGGCCTCGACCTCGTCGCGCTCCAGCTGCGCGTCGCCGCGGGCGAGCCGCTGGGCCTGGCCCAGGACGACGTCGTGCTCCGCGGCCACGCCGTCGAGGCGCGCCTCTACGCCGAGTCGCCCGAGCGCGGCTTCCTCCCGGCCACCGGGTCGGTCCTCGTCTACGACGACGGCGGCGCCCCGTCGGGGCCCGGCGCGTCCCCGCTGCGCCTGGACTCCGGCATCTGCGCGGGCACGGTGGTCGGCGGCCACTACGACCCGATGCTCGCCAAGGCGGTCGCGTGGGCCGAGACACGCGACGAGGCGGTGGAGCGCCTCGACGGCCTGCTCGCGCGGACGGTCGTGCTGGGTGTCGAGACGAACACGGCGTTCCTGCGGTCCCTGCTCGCGGACGACGACGTCCGTGCGGGTCGGCTCGACACCGGCCTGATCGATCGTCTCGTGGGGTCGGTGCCTGGTTCGGGGTCCGTGACGGGGCCCGACGAGGGACCGGGGGGTGCGGACGTTCGTCGGTCCCTCGCCGCGGCAGCCCTGTTCCTCGCCGAACATGCGGTTGTGGCTCGTCCTGGGGGCGGGACGGGGCACAACCGCATGCTCGGCGAGGGAACGGGGGGTCGTGACGGCGATCCCTGGCGGGTGGGGGACGGGTGGCGGCTCAACGGGGACGCGGCAGCGCGGCGGGTTCTGCTCATCGACGCCGGCGGGGGCGCGCACGAGGTGCGGGTGTCCGGGGTGGTGGGGGACACCGTCGTGCACGTGCCGGCACCCGACGACGGTGCGTGGCCCGGCTCGACGACCCACGCGGTGCGGGCGTCGCTCGCCCGCGACCCCGGGGCCGACGGCGCGTGGTGGCTCACGGTGGACGGCGTCCGCGAGCGCGTGCGGCTGGCCCTCGACGCGCCTGCCGGCGACGGCGAGCCCGCGACGGTGTGGGTGTGGCACGACGGGCGGACCGTCGCCCTGGCCGCCCCGGACCGGGAGCAGCGCGCCGCACGGGCGCGGGCCGACCGCCGTCGGGCCCGGGGCGACGCGCCCGGCGCGACCGACCCCGAGGTGCGCGCCGCGATGCCCGGCACGGTCGTGTCGGCCGCCGCGGACGGCGAGCCCGTCACCACCGGGGACGTCCTCGTCACGGTCGAGGCCATGAAGATGGAGCACCCGCTCCTCGCCCCGCACGACGGCGTCGCCGACGTGCGCGTGCGCCCCGGCGACCTCGTGCGCCGGGACCAGGTGGTCGCCGTCGTCCACCCCCACGACTCCGGTGCGGCACAACCCGCCGCCCCGGTCCCGCAACCCGACACCCAGGGAGCATCATGATCGAGGCCGACGTCCTGCTCGACGACGAGCAGCGGAAGCTCAGCCAGGTGGTGCGCGACTTCGCGGACAGCGTCGTCGCGCCCGCCGCCTACCGCTACGACACGGAACGCCGCCTGCCGATGGAGATCATCGCGCAGATGGGGGAGCTGGGGCTGTTCGGGCTGCCGTTCCCGCGCGACGTCGGGGGCCAGGGCCAGGACTACGTGTCGCTGTGCCTCGCGGTCGAGGCGCTCGCGCGCGTCGACCAGTCGATCGCGGTGACGCTCGAGGCGGGGGTCGGGCTGGGGATCGTCCCGCTCTACCGGCACGGCTCGCGCGAGCAGCAGGAGCGGTGGCTGCCCGACCTGCTCGCCGGGCGGGCGCTCGCGGCGTTCGGGCTCACCGAGGCCGGGGCCGGGTCCGACGCGGGCGGGACGCGCACGACCGCTCACCTCGACGGCGACGAGTGGGTGATCGACGGGTCGAAGCAGTTCATCACCAACTCGGGGACGCCCATCACGAGCCTCGTCACCATCACCGCCGTGACGGGCGAGACGGTCAGCCAGGACGGCGAGGTGCGCAAGGAGCTGTCGAGCATCATCGTCCCGGCGGGGACGCCCGGGCTCGAGGTCGGGCCGTCGTACGACAAGGTCGGCTGGCACACCTCCGACACGCACCCCCTCACCTTGACCGACGTGCGCGTGCCCGCCGGGAACCTGCTCGGCGAGCGCGGCCGCGGGTACGCGAACTTCCTCCGCGCGCTCGACGAGGGCCGCATCGCGTTCGCCGCCCTCGCGACCGGCGCCGCGCAGGGCTGCCTCGAGGAGGCGCTGCGGTACGCGCGCGAGCGCGTCGTGTTCGGGCGGTCGATCGGGGAGAACCAGCACGTCGCGTTCACGCTCGCCCGCATGCAGGCGCGCGTCCACACCGCGCGCCTCGCATGGCTCGACGCCGCGCAGAAGCTCGTGCGCGGCAAGCCGTTCAAGGCGGAGGCGTCGGTCGCGAAGCTCGTCGGCGGCGAGGCCGCGATGGCGAACGCGCGCGACGCGTCGCAGATCTTCGGCGGCTACGGGTTCCTCAACGAGAACCCCGTCGCGCGCCACTACCGCGACGCCAAGGTGCTCGAGGTCGGCGAGGGCACGACCGAGGTGCAGCTCATGGTCATCGCGAGGAGCCTGGGACTCGACGGCTAGCGCGGCACCGACGCCGACCACGACGTTGCTGTCGTTCTGACGGTCATCCCGACAGCAACCTCGTGGTCGGCGGCTGGCGACGTCAGGGACGAGGGGAGGAGCAGCATGCGCGAGGTGGTCCAGCGGGGCCTGTACTACGACGAGCTGGAGACGGGCGTGGTCTACCGCCACCGTCCCGGCCGCACGCTCACGGAGGCGGACGACGTCGTCTTCTCCACGCTCACGATGAACCACCAGGCGCTGCACCTCGACGCCGCGTGGGCCGCGACCCAGCCGTTCGGGCAGCGGCTCGTCAACTCGATGATGACGCTGTCGACGCTCGTCGGGCTGTCCGTCGGGCAGGTCACGCAGGGCACGATCGTCGCGAACCTCGGCTTCCGCGAGGTCGAGTTCCCGAAGCCGCTGTTCCACGGCGACACGCTCTACGCCGAGACGGAGGTCGTCGAGAAGCGGCTGTCCGCGTCGCGGCCGGGGCAGGGCGTCGTGACCCTCGAGCACCGCGGCCTCAACCAGGACGGCGTGCTCGTCGCGCGCGCCGTCCGCACCGCGCTCTTCTGGACGCGCGCCGCGCACGAGGACGCGGCCCGCTCCATGCCCGACGGGTCGTCGCCCGACGGCGGTGGGGCGGCCGTGGCGGCGGCCGAGCCCGGGTCGGGACGGGGCGGGGAGCACGAGCCCGTGCTCGAGCGCGGCGACGAGGAGAGCGCGTGGTGACCGACGACGTCGGGCACGCTCGCGCCGTCCCGCCGGGGGGCGGGTTCGGCCTCGGGCCCGCGCTGCTGTTCTGCCCCGGCGACCGTCCCGACCGGTTCGCCAAGGCCGCCGACCGCGCCGACGCCGTGATCCTCGACCTCGAGGACGCCGTCGCCCCGCACGCCAAGGACGCCGCGCGGCGTGCCGTCGTCGAGGCGTCGGTGACGCTGGACCCGGCGCGCACGGTCGTGCGCGTGAACCCCGTCGGGACGCCCGAGCACGCGCTCGACGTGGCGGCGCTCGCGGACACGCGCCTGCGCACGGTCATGGTCGCCAAGGCCGGGCCGGAGCTGCTCGCGTCGCTCGGGGCGCTCGCGACGACGCTGCCCGGGGTGCGGGTGCTCGCGCTGTGCGAGACGGCGGCCGGCGTCGTCGCGGCGCCGGAGCTCGCCCGCAGGCCCGAGGTCGTCGCGCTCATGTGGGGCGCGGAGGACCTGGTCGCGTCGCTCGGCGGGACGTCGAGCCGCCGCCCGGACGGCACGTACCGCGACGTCGCGCGGCACGCCCGCGCCGCGGTGCTGCTCGCGGCCGGCGCGGCGGGGAAGGCCGCGGTCGACGCGGTGCACCTCGACGTGGGCGACCTCGACGGACTGCGCGCCGAGGCCGAGGACGCGGCCGCGTCGGGGTTCGCCGCGACGGCGTGCATCCACCCGAGCCACGTCCCCGTGATCCGCGCCGCCTACGTGCCGACCGCCGAGCAGGTGGCCGACGCCCGCGCGCTGCTCGACGCCGCGGCCGCGAACCCGGGCGGCCCCGGCGCCGTCTTCACGTTCGACGGCCGCATGGTCGACGAGCCGGTCCTCCGGCACGCGCGGGCGGTCCTCAGCCGGGTGCCGTCGGACGGGTGAGCGCGGGGGAGCCCGCGCTCGCGGGCCGGGCCGGAGGCGCCCGAGCGCGGCCGACCGGACAAATACCCCGCTCCGCCCGTTCCGCTTGCGGGCTCGGGCATCGTATGGTCACTCGCGTGAACGTCTACGTCGTCCTGTCCCGCAGTCGTACGGTCCTGTCCCGGACGATCGCGCTGGCGACCCGCGACGAGTTCACGCACTCCTCCCTCGCGCTCGACCAGGGCCTCGACCTGATGTTCAGCTTCGGCCGGCGCCGGGCGGGCAACCCGTTCGTCGGCTGCTTCCGGCGCGAGCGGTTCGACGACGGCCTGTACCGCGGCATGGACGTCGTGCCGGGGGTCGTGCTCGCGGTGCCCGTGACCCCGGAGCAGCACGAGGCGATCCGCGTCCGGATCACCGAGTTCCTGCTCGACTCGCACGCGTTCTCGTACAACGTGCGCGGCCTCGTCGGCGCGCGGTTCGGCCGCGGGCACGAGGCCGAGGACCGGTTCTTCTGCTCGGAGTTCGTCTACCACGTGCTGCACGGCGCGGGCGTGTGGGACCTCGGGGTCGAGCGGTGGCAGGTGCGGCCCCAGACGCTGCTCGACCTGCCGGGCCGCGTCGTCTTCCGCGGGGACCTCAAGGACTACGTCGCCGCCCACCGGACCCTCGGAACGCTGCCGTCGCTGACGTTCGCCCCCGCCCGGGAGCGCGTGCCCGGCTGATCGCCGGCGCGCGCTCCGCGGGCCCCGCGCCGTCCCGGTCGCCCGCGGCCCCTCAGGCCACGCGGAGCGCCGCCACGATGTCCTCGACCCGCTGCTTGGCGTCCCCGAAGAGCATCCCGGTGTTCTCGCGGAAGAACAGCGGGTTCTGCACGCCGGCGTAGCCGGCCGCCATGGACCGCTTGAAGACGACGACCTGCTTCGCGTCCCACACGTGCAGCACGGGCATGCCCGCGATGGGCGAGCCCGGGTCGTCGAGCGCGGCGGGGTTCACGGTGTCGTTCGCCCCGATGACGAGCACGACGTCCGTCCCCGCCAGGTCGTCGTTGATCTCGTCCATCTCGAGCACGATGTCGTACGGGACGCGCGCCTCCGCGAGCAGCACGTTCATGTGCCCGGGGAGCCGGCCCGCGACGGGGTGGACGCCGAAGCGGACCTGGGCGCCGCCGTCGCGCAGGATCTGCACGAGGTCGGCGACGGGGTACTGCGCCTTGGCGACCGCCATGCCGTAGCCGGGGGTGATGACGACGCTCCGGGCGTCGCGCAGGAGGGCCGCGACGTCGTCGGCGCTCACCTCGCGGTGCTCGCCCTGCGGGCCCTCGCCGCCCGCGGGGGCCGTGCCCTCCTCGGCCCCGAAGCCGCCGAGGATGACGGACACGAACGACCGGTTCATGGCCCGGCACATGATGTAGCTGAGGATCGCACCGGAGGAGCCGACGAGCGCGCCCGTGACGATGAGCAGGTCGTTGCCCAGCATGAAGCCCGCCGCGGCGGCGGCCCAGCCGGAGTACGAGTTGAGCATCGAGACGACGACGGGCATGTCGCCGCCCCCGATCGACGCGACGAGGTGCCAGCCCAGGGCGAGCGACACGACGGTGAGCAGGAGCAGCGGCCACACCGACGGCGCGACGACGAACCACGCGACGAGCCCGAGGCTCGCGACGAGCGCGGCGAGGTTGAGCAGGTTCCGGCCGGGGAGCTGGAGCGGCGCCGACCGCGTGCGGCCGGACAGCTTGAGGAACGCGACGACCGAGCCGGTGAACGTCACGGCGCCCACGAGCACGCCGAGCGAGACCTCGACGAGGTGCGCGACGTCGTCGTGCCCCGCGGCCTGCGCGGTGAGGTACGAGTTGAAGCCGACGAGCACGGCCGCGGCCCCGACGAAGCTGTGCAGGATCGCGATGAGCTCGGGCATCTGCGTCATCTCGACGCGGCGGGCCCGCCACGTCCCGACGGCGGCGCCCACGAGGAGCACGACGGCGACGAGCAGCGCGGTGACGAGCACGGGGCGGGCGCTCGTGCCGAGCGCGAGGACGATCGTCGCGGCGAGCGCGAGGACCATGCCGACCATGCCGAGGACGTTGCCGCGGCGCGCGGACTCCTGCTTCGACAGGCCGGCGAGGCTCAGCACGAACAGGACGGCCGCGAGGACGTAGACGGCCTGGGCGACGGACGTGGCGGTCATCGGGCCACCCCCTGCGCGCGGGCGGGGACGTCCTTGCGGAACATGCCGATCATGCGGTTCGCGACGAGGAAGCCACCGAACACGTTGATGCTCGCGAGCGTCGCCGCGACGAGCGCGAGCGTCGTGACGACCCAGTCGTCGGAGCCGAGCTGCAGGAGCGCACCGACGAGGATGATGCCGGAGATCGCGTTCGTCTGGGCCATGAGCGGCGTGTGCAGGGAGTGCGTGACGTTCGAGATGACGTAGTACCCGACGATCACCGCCAGCGTGAACACCGTGACGTGCCCGACGAGCGACGGCGGGGCGAACGACAGCGCGAGCGTGACGAGCACCGCGGCGAGCGCGGCACCGACGGTCCGACGGCGGCGCCGCAGGCTCGCGGCCGCGGCGGCCTCCGCGGCGGCCCGCTCGCGGTCCGCGGCCTCCTGGGCGGGGTCCGGTGGCGGTGGCGCGGCGGGGGACGGTGCGGCGCTCACCGCGACGGGCGGCGGCGGCCAGAGCACCTCGCCGGCGCGCGCGACGGTCATGCCGCGCTGGACCGGGTCGTCCAGGTCGAGCACGGGCACGCCGTCCTTGCCGGGCGTGAGCAGCTCCAGCAGGTGCACGACGTTCGTCCCCAGGAGCTGCGACGTGTGCTGGGGGAGCCGGCCCGCGAGGTCGGTCCAGCCGACGACCACGACGCCGTTCTGGGTGACGACGCGCTCGCCCGGCACGGTGAGCGCGCAGTTGCCGCCGCCCGAGGCCGCGAGGTCGACGACGACGCTCCCGGGCCGCATCCCGGCGACCGCCTCGGCCGTGAGGGTGCGCGGCGCCCGGCCGCGCACGAGCGCCGTCGTGACGACGACGTCCGCGTCGGCAGCCTCGCGCGCGTAGACGGCGAGGGCCGCGGCCTCCTGCTCGGGCGTGAGCGGCTTCGCGTAGCCGTCGGCCGACATGCCCTGCTGCGCCGCGGGCTCGCGCACGGCGGTGCCGCCCATGGACTCGATCTGCTCGGCCGCCTCGGACCGGACGTCGAACGCGCGGACCTGCGCGCCGAGGCTCGCGGCCGCGCCGACCGCGGCGAGGCCCGCGACCCCGCCGCCGATGACGAAGACCTTCGCGGGCGGCGTCTTGCCCGCGGCGGTGACCTGCCCCGCGAACATGCCGCCGTACTCGGCCGCGGCCTCGACGACGGCGCGGTAGCCCGCGACGTTGGACAGCGTGCTCAGGACGTCGAGGGCCTGGGCGCGCGAGATGCGGGGCACGGCGTCGAGCGCGAGCGCGGTCACGCCGTGGTCGGCGAGGCGCCGCACGAGGCCCGGGTCGTTCGCGGGACCGAGCATCGCGACGAGGGTCGCGCCCGGGCGCAGGAGCGCCACCTGCGCGTCGGTGGGCGCGTTCACGGCGGTGACGACGTCGGCCCCCCACGCCGTCGCGGCGTCGACCACCGCGGCGCCCGCGGCCTCGTACGCCGCGTCGGAGAACGTGGCCCCCGCGCCCGCGTCGTGCTCGACGACCACCTCGTACCCGAGCGCCCGCAGGCGCTCGACCGTGCGCGGGGTCGCGGCGACCAGCCGCTCCCCGTCCCTCACCTCGCGGGGGACACCGATCCTCACGTGCGGGCTCCTCACCTCGTCGGGCGTCGTCGGCACGCGCGCGACCGGTGGGGACGGCGGGTGCGCGGCGAGCCTATCGGGGGCCGCCCGCGCCGTCCCGGGTCGAACGTCCCCGGGCCTGCGGCGTCCGCCCGCTCGGTGCGCGGACCGCCCCGGGGCCGGCGGTGGCGCGCTAGATGTACTGACCGGACAGGTTGGTCAATCGGGTGATCGGTGGCTTGTTCCCGCAGGCGGTGTGGGGGCGGTGGTGGTTGTACTCGTGGATCCATGCT